>DASRUL010000027.1:0-10460 GCA_035655455.1 Candidatus Nanoarchaeia archaeon
TTTCTTCAGAAGCACTAGTTTTCAGTTGAGCGACTTTCAAGAAAAAGACATCTAAAAGGTTCCCAACAGGATACCCCCCATCATCTAGCCCTATAAGCGCAACAGTATACTCTCCGGCATCCAATTTAAGAGAAGGAATCCTTCCCACGAAGACTCTTTTGCTTTCCTCGCTTTTTATCATTACATCAAAGCCTCCTACGCTCTTTTTCAACCCCCTCCTTTTCACTCTCTCTCTCTCTTGCTTTCCTCGCCCAATCTCAAAGATCATCTTCTTGAAATTCTCATGAATCATCCGCCTATTTATTATCTCAAAGCGTACCATTATCTCCTCATTCGCATATGGAATAATACTTTCGCTCTGCGGGCTGATCAAACGCAGCTCAGCGACCAGCCTCTGAAGCGTGAACTTAAACGAAGCGCGTCCAGAAAATCCGGTTTCATTATCGACAACTCTCACCTCCACCTTTCTTTTCTCTCTATCGTTTTTCATTCCGATAATGTCAGGATTCAGAGGATAGTCATACTCCGGCTCACTTCTTTTCTCTTCACCAGGAGCTAATCCTGTCTTCCAAAAGTAGGTGTACTTACCGCTGCCCCCTTCCTCCACAGACGCTTTGAACAGAATCCGCTCATCAATTCCAACCGCGAATACATCTATGTTATGCGGCAGCGTTATCAATTTTATTTTCAGCCCAAACCTTCTCCTCCACGCGGCAACACTTTTCTCTTTTAGCTTTCCCCAAAACCCTCTCGCTCTCTCACCAAGAGGCTCTTTTGGGACAGCAGCAGGTCTTGGAGGAATAGCGGATTCTTTCGCCTCGGCGCTCTTCATCAGCTCGAACTTGAACAGATCCTTCCTCTCTTTTCCAGAAACTTTGTCCTTTACCACCAACCAAACATCAAACTTATTTCCTTTTTTCTCAGCATACTCCCCAAGATTCAATATTCTCTTATCACTCTCAGAAGACTCAATCCCATATATCCCATCATCCCAATAATACAGGTAACTTCCAGAACCGCCAGTCACCCACGCGCTCAACTTAATTTCCCTGTCGGATAAGGTGTATATTTTTTTTAGAGGATCCGCAATAATTCCCACCTTAAACCCTCTCCACTCACTCCACCCCTCTCCAATCCCCGCGCCAATCCTTTTCACTCCTCTTCCAACAGCACTAAACGGTTTTTTCCAGTTCTCACCCCACCATGACCAGCTTCTTCTCAAAAGTCCAGGGCCGCTCTTGTTAGGATATTCTTCTCTTGGAGTCCTCTCTTCAATTTCAGGAGCACCTTCGTCAGGGCCACGAGCTTTTTCTCTCTTTCTTCTCCAATACCCACCCATCCCCAACAGCACAAGCAAAGGAAGCAGCAACGCCCACCAACCAACCGACGCCCACAAGAACCACGTTCCAAGCACCAAGCCAACCAAGCCAACAAGGCCAAGATCCCACTCCACCACCTCTCCAGCCTCAGCCTCTCTTCCAAGGCGGCTCGTCAACCAACGAAACAGCATAATAATCGCGGCAATCAACGACACAACTATGACAAGGCCAATCAACGCGTCAGCAGCATCAGCATCACCAACCAGGGGAATACCAACTCCCAGCAGAAGATTAGGATACAACAAATACACCAACAAAAACAACAACAACACCAACAGAATAAGCCTGGCGCCACTCAACAACCCCCTTTCAGGTTCTTCCTTCCTCTTCTTAAAATCATACAACGCGAGAGGAACGCCCACCACAAACAGCACCAACGCCCACGGGCCAAGACTCACAATAGAAAAGCCAGCCTGCACACCCCACAACGCCAAACTCAACCCCAACACCAATCCCAAAACAACAGCCAACAACGAAACAACCCTACTCTCCCCCCACTTCTTCTCAAGCGACAATCTTGTCACAAGACCAAACAATAAAAAATACAACAAAAAATCAATCCAACCCGCAAACTTGTTGTAAACATCCAAGAACGATCCCTGTATTATCGAGGCTTGGCCCAACGCACTTGGAAATGCTAATAAACTTAAGACAGCCCACAAGAACCACTTTTTTCCACGCATCAACAGGAAGCGCAAAAATACTTATATAAACCTTTCCAGCAACCATTCTTCATGCGCTGCATAAAAATCAAACTCACAGAAGCAGAAACAGTTAAAAGCGCACTCTCAGAACAAGGATTTCTGGCGAAAGGATACAAACCCCTCAAGACAAAAGTCCACCTCTATCTTCCCATCCTTAAAAAGGTTCCAGGCATGGACACCCTCTCAATGACCTTTCAAAGGCGAGAAAAAAAAGAAGGTTTTAAGGAAGCACTCACAAAAAGGCTCAACAACCTCGAGTTAAAAAAAATAAAAACCTCCATGGACATTCTTGGAACAATCGCAATCCTCGAAATAGACAAGGGGCTCAGAACAAAACAAAAACTCATCGCGCGAACCTTACTCAAAACAAACGAAAGCATTAAAACCGTCGTCAGAAAAAAAGGAGAACATCAAGGCGTCTACAGAACCCAAGACTATGATTATTTAGCAGGAGAAAAAACCTTCGAAACTATTCATAAAGAAAATGGGGCAAGCTTTTTCTTAGACATCCGCAACGCTTACTTTTCCCCAAGGCTGAGCACTGAACGCCTAAGAATCTGCAAACAAATCAAGAAAAAAGAGACGGTTCTTGTCATGTTCTCAGGCATCGGAGCTTATCCCCTTGTCCTCGCAAAAAATACCCAAGCAAAAGAGATTTATGGCATTGAAATAAACCCAGACGCGTGCGAATACGCAGAGAAGAATCTTCAATTAAATAAGACAACAAATATTTTCTTACGCTGCGGCGACGTTCGGGAAGTCGTTCCCCACCTCGGCAAAACCTTTGACAGAATCTTAATGCCCCTGCCTTACGAGGCAGAACGATACTTTCCCCTGCTTCCCTCAATCAGCAAGAAAGGAACTATCGTTCATTACTACGCAATCGCCAAAGAAGAAGAATTCCCAACCCAGAAACAAAAAGTTATCAACGCATTTCCAAAAGCAATCATTAAGGATGTTGTAAAATGCGGACAACCAAAACCAAGAACCTACAGGATCTGCGTTGACTTTGAACTCTAGAAACCTTTAAAAAACCTCTCACGCCCTCTTTTAAAAAAAGACGTTATCTCTCAAAAGGCATTATCAGTAACCTTGCTCTCTGCGCGATGATGATGTGAACACCCGCGGATCCTCACGGAAATGACGGATGGAAGTAGCTTCTGAGCGCTCATTCTCCAAACCTCCCTTTACGGCTAAGTAGAAAGGGGTTGGTGCGAATATATGCTAAGATATGCTGTAAAAGATCTTTCTTAGGTAAATCTTGCGAGAAAACCACCCTTTCAACAGCGCATCAAACAAACTTCAGAGTTAAGAATTAGTTTCGCACCAACCCCAAGTAGAAAGTAATGTTTAAGAGAGGGCTCTGCCCTCTCTTTGCTCCTACACAAAATTGCGAAATCAAGTACAGGAGCAAAAAATGAAAGAGGTGTTTAGTTATAAAAATATTGCGTCTTAGGGCTCCGGTGCAACCCCTTGTTTCTAGACAATCTTTGTTGGCGTTTGGTGTCTTAGACTACCCAAATTTATACAAAAATATCAGAAGAATTAGGAATGCACCAGGGCCTCCAAAAGAAAGTTTATTCTAGAAGCTCGCTAGATTTCTGGCGGAGAAAACCCTTAAATCTTGATTATTTCACTATTTTCTTTAATCCATTGCTCAATCTCTTTTAAGGGATGCTTATTTGCTGCAATTTCTATGATGTAAGGCACAGCCTTCTCGTACTCAATGCTTATTCTTTTATGACTATATAAAAAAAGGAAAGTTTGCGCAGCAAAATGCGCAGCCCTCTTATTACCATCCATAAAATGATGCTTCGTTGCAAACTCTAAATACACAAACGCCGCAATCCTTTCTGGACTATCCTTATTCTTCTCTTTAAAATTTATAATCTGATGAATTGTATAAGCTAACCCCCCCTTCATCACGAACACCTTGAAGACCACCAGACCCTTGAATAATCTTAACGTGAGCAACTTTAATCCATTCTAACAATTCTGCTTGTTCTTTCGGAATCATAAGAATAAATTAGTGTTTAGCTAATTCTTTGAAAAGCTTGGCATCCTCTCTCAAGATCCTATTCATAAGTCTCTTCATAAAAGTCTTATCTTGAATCTTCTCAGACAAAACATCCTTTCTTCCAGATTTAATTAGTTTAGTCATTTTTCCTAGACTATACATTCTTACTTTATTATAAAACTTTCTACTGAGCGCTCATTCTCCAAAACCCTTTACGAAAATTATATAAACCTTCAATCACAGAAAACTTCGGAAAAAGTGGCGCTTAAAAATCTTCTCACAAAAAAATTCCTTTTTATCCTTGTCCTCTTAGTCGTCGCCTTCTTTTTATCCACAACGCTCAACACCACACTCACCGGCCAATTCTTCCATGTGGGTGGCGGGGGCGGTGGCGGACTCCCCATCAGTCAGCCTAGCGGTCAACCTTCCAATGACTTTCAACCCTGCGCCTCAGACAGCACTTGCACGAGCGGCCTTTGCAGAACCCTTCCTCTAGGAACAACTTTCTATTCCCAAAGAACACGAGTCACCGTGACTAATCCCAACCAAAAATACTGCCTCTCCAATAATCTTAACACTAACGCCCTCTGCTATCAGGATGAACAATGCAGAAATTCCATCTGCAAAATTATTCCCAACAAACTCCTCAACGGCGCTCCTGATACTAACAAATACTGCCTCTCCCGCGTTAGTAACGCTCCCTACCCTTCCTCTTTTAATATTTACGACTACCTCTGCATCTACGATGAACAATGCAACAACGGAATCTGCAGACCCTTCGGACAATCGAGCAACAAAGTCTGCCACAGACTCCGACTTCCCGCGAACCAACCCTGCTACTATCACGAACAATGCACCTCCCAACAATGCAACAACGGACAATGCACAGAAGAATCACGCCTTCCTACAGTCACCCTTACCGCCGCACCAGCCGCACTTAATCCTCAAAACCCCAGCAGCATCGCCGCACTCGAATGGAACGTTCAACGCGCAACAACCTGCACAGGCGACATCCTCGAAGGCGACAGAAACATCAGAAGCCTCGCAAATGTCCCTTGGATTGGAGAAAAAAATCTTCCCGCAGGCATCTTTGAAGTACGACCCACCACTCCCACTCTTTTTAGACTCACCTGCTCCGGTCAAGGAGGAACACTAACCCGAGATGTTAGAATCACCATCCTTTCACCTCCTTCAAACCAGCAAACCCTCTGCACTGTTACACGGAGCGGAACTGGCAGCACCCAACTCGCAGGTCTCAACGGACAAGCAGCATGCAACTTCCTTTATGGTTCTGGAACAAGAAGATGCACCGCAGTTCTTGGTCAAAAGATGCGCGTCGAATATCAAGGACACAACTGCCTTACCAATGAGCGAGTTTCTTCGCGCTCAAATGTAGAAACCGTTATTGATGAGAGCTGCACTCCCCGCCTTGGAAACGGCGCCTACGCCTCCTGCTCCAATCTCAACACCAACAACCAGCCCTACAGCGCACGAAACTGGCAAGCTTACGACACTGTCCTTTGCTGCACTTAACTTTCTTGGGTAAGCGTCTTCCATCTGTCATGAGCGCACCCCTATAATAATCTAGTTACTTTAAAGTAGTATTAATAGTAAGGTTTATAATTCTTGCCCGCTACAACAGCAGCATGAGCTTAGATGATCCCCATGGAAAGGTCATACCCCTTACCCCATCTCGAGAGGCAAGAGGATTACTTGACCCTGGTCATTTAGAACCAGGATCCACACTCAAACATCCAATTCTCGATGAAGAATATATCCTTCAACAACAGTTAAGAAAAGGCGGAGAAGGATACACTTATTTGGCCCATACTCCTGAAGGAAGGAAGAAGGTCGTAAAACTCAGAAGAACGCCCTCAGCTAGAGACCTCGAGGCAACTCTCCAAGAAGAATATCGCCGCGTTAACACCCTCCTCGGAACAACACTCAGCGCTTTCGCACACGACTCCTTCACCCTTGTCACCCTCGCGGACTATGTTGAAGGCGAGAACCTTGAAGACGAACTCGTACAAAGCAACAGAGTTTTCACCTCCACAGAAACCGTCGACCTCCTCCTTCAACTCGCTCGCTCCTACCTTCAGCCACTCCACGAACACGGCCTCGTTCACCGCGATATTAAACCCGCAAACATCATCTGCACAACTGAAGGCAATGAAAGGAAGTTCACCCTCATTGATTTTGGTTTACTCAAAGAACAACAAGGAAGCGTTACCCTCACTACCTCCATCAGAGGCACCCCTGGATACACCAAGTTCAAAGACAAGTACGAACCTAGCGACGACCTCTACTCCACAGCGCGCACCGCCTACTTCACCCTTACCGGGAAACACCCACGATTCGTCGCAGACGAGAAATACGACAAAATGGAAGACGAAGACGTCTTCAACGCACTTCCCCTTCATCCGAACCTCAAAAAAATTCTCTTCAAAATGCTCGGCCACGAGCCCAAAAACAAATACACCGGCCCTCATGAACTCATAGAGGATCTTCAAACAGCAGGCTCCCGCCTCCAAGGAACACTCGAACAAGCAATCAACCTCACTTTAGCCAGACGCCTCTCCAACTACCGTGAAGCAACCACCCTTCCTGATTCCCTCCGGCAAAAGATAGAAGGACTCAGACAGGTCTTCGAAGCGCAATACGCGCCCTGCCAACCCTCTCGCGCCCCCCTCCAGCAAGACTTCCTCTCAGAACTCGACAACGCCCTCACAGCACTTGGCTATGAAAAAAGACTAATAAAATTAGAAAGTGTGTTACCAAAATCCAAATATCCAAAAAATCTTACTGTAGAATTTTACGCCAGACTCCGAAGAGACTCCAAAAAAATTGACATCTTAAAAATTCCCAACGGACAAGAAAGAGACCGCTACTTTGAACACTACACTGTTACAAACATCGGCAAGGTAGTAGACCTTGCTCGACAAAACGAACGAGACAAAACAAGAACAGGAGCTTATTTGACAGGTGGAATCATCTCGCTCTTAGCTCCGCCGGTTATCGGAGCGTGGCAAGGAGCTGAACATTTCGGAGGAGATTGGGGAGGGCTCGTTGGTTTTTTCTTAGGTTTGATTCCTTCAGTTGCGGTAGGGGTAAGTAGAGGTAAGAATAAAGTTTTTGAAGAGGACGAGCTTACTATTCCTCGCATTTACGCCAGCACCTTACTTCACCTTGCAGGAAGACTTACAGACGACCTTATCAACGGACCAGGAAGAGCACTCAGATATTTAAAACAAAATAGGGATCAGCCTGATAAACGACTTTTACGACTAGCACTTACGCCAGCACCTTACTTCACCTACACATAAAAACATTCTCCTTCTTCCTACAATCCCAACTCCCTCACAGCAGTGCCCTTCGACTTCACCGCAAGAGGAGCCTCACCACCATGCCATGTGAAACGAGGTCTCACCCGAATAGGATACAAACGCTCAGCATTGTCATCAAGCACAACGGCAGCGCCACGCTCATCAGGAAGCGCATTCAAATACTTTAAAATATCACTAGCAGCATACGTCTGCATCATCGCATTCAACGCCTCAATATCCTTCCTCGCAGTCACGCGATGGCTTATCACAATATCAGTCTGCGTCCATACATCCTTATGCACCTCAGCAGGCTGCTGGGTCGCCATCACCAAACACACCCCAGGCTGACGACCCTCCCTCAAAATCTGCACAAGCGCATCAGTAGCCAACGTTTTTCTCTCGACAGGCAAGAACTCCTGGACTTCATCAATAAAAATCCACACAATAGGCAACTCGCTTTCATTTTCCTCAACACCACTCTTAAAATACCTAAATCCCCTTTGAATATCCTCGACCTCCTCAAGCTTCCGAGCGGCCATCCTTTCACTCATTAATTTTTTACACAAAATGCCAACGACTAACGCTTTCACCGTCCACTCCGCGTAGACAGACACGTCCAACACGCTCACTTTTCCGCTCTGAATAATCTCTCTCAACGGCGTGCCTTCCTTACTAAAAATCCCCCATCCTCTCGCAGCCAAGAAACGGTTTTCCAGCACGTTTTTTACATTCTCCTCAGCGCGATGATCGTTCTTGATACTTTCTATGAGATCCTCAATACTAAAATTTTCAATTTCCCCCCTTACCTTTTCCACATTCCTCTCAAGCACCACTCCAGTAGCATCCAACAACGAAACCCCAAACAAGCCAGCCCAATCCTCAGTCGTAAGCTCAGCAGGCCTGATCGCAAACGGCACATCAGCAGGAATACCCTTTTCCTTGTATTCGTTAAATTTTCCCGTGGGCGTGTAAATTGTTACATCAATATTTTTCTTTTCCAGACCCCACTCCCTCAACAAATCCTCATCCTTCTCATTCTGAAATTTCATCGTCCAAAAAATCCCTAACGTGTCCACAATCAACACAGCCAATCGATGACGCACCTCATCAGGCAGCGTCGCAATCTCCTCAGCGATCACCGCCCCGCTGTAAGATTTTCCAGAACCTCTCTTACCAGCAATCAAAATAATATGCGCCTTCGCCACATCCAAAAAAACTTTATTCGACAACGAAGTAACAGCACCCATCTTCACATACAATTTTCCAAGAAAGATCGTCCCAGCAAGACCCAACACTTTCCTGTCAGCATTCGACCTTCCCAGCACCACCTCGTACATACGCCCTCTTCACACTTCTTTCCATATAAAGGTTTTCAAAGAACTTCTAACTGACCAAACCTTCCAGCAGTCAACTGCTTCTCACCCTGCCACTCAGAAACATACCCATTCAGCACCTTAATCCTCGCGCCAACTTTCACCTTTTCAATCTCATCATTCCACAACGTCAACACAATGGTCCCAGAATCATCCCTCACCTTCGCGTTCGCAACCTTTCCAATTTTTCCAAACTTGTTGAACTCTCGAGTAGGACTAATCTCGACAACCTCAGCCTCAACCTCCACCTTTCCCTGCCTCGGCTGCAAATCCTTGATCAACATTACTTTCTGAAAACCCCCCTCTATATAAACATTTATTTTTTCAAGAACAGCAATTCGTCATCACTCAACGCTAGTTCCTCGGCACACTCGCCCAAAAACGAACGATACAACGGAAACTGCTGAAACGTTCTTCTCTTGGAAAGATGAATAATACCCGCAAGCCTTTCGCTCACAGCCTTTCTCTTTTGGTTTCTTATATTTCCCTGCCATATCCTCAACGGCTTCATTGACCTTCTGTATTTGATAAGGCCAGGATACACTTGGCTTTTCGCGCAAGAAACGCCAGCAGACATCAAACAGCTTTGATACACAAGCAGACGCCAATACTGCCTCCTCCGAATCCTCCCGCGAAACACATCAGCCCTCGCCAAAGAAGCGTACGCTCTCTCCAGATCCTCAGCTTTCTTGTACTCGTGACAGACATTCTCCTCCAAAAACAACAAACACTCATCCAAATCAAGATCAACATTCTCCAGAACATGAGAAGAAAGAGAGGCATCACTTACCTTCAGGATGATCTTCAACGCGTTAAAAATATTCTCCTCTTGATTGCGCGTCTCTAAGCTAGCAACATCCAAAAAACCAGAAGCAGCGCACACCTGTAGATCATTGATCGCAGCGCGAACATCACCATTCGCCTTTCCAGCAAGCTGAAACAGCCCCTTTTCATCGTATTTAATATTTTCACTCTTACAAATACTTTCAACAATCTTTGCCAATGCTTTCATAGAAACAGGCTCACACTCCAATACCACACACCTCTTCCTCAACTCATTAAAACGCAGATCAAACCTATCATTCGCAATCAGCACCATCGCGACTCTTGTTTCCTCAACAGCCTTTACCAACGCAGACAAACCACCACGATCCCCCTGACCAGAAATCCCATCCAACTCATCAACCAAAATAAGCCTCTCACAACCAAACAGGCTTTTCTGCTTCGACGAAGGAACAACAATCATTTCAATAGAACTCTTATCTCTAAAATCAGAAGCGTTCACCTCGAGCACCTCCATGCCAAACTGCCCAGCAAGGGCATACACCAGACTTGTCTTTCCACAACCAGCAGGACCAACCAACAACACAGGCTTCTTCCTCTTCACCGCATCAACCAAACCGCTCACAATCACTTGAGGAATCTCCTCCACCTTTTTAGGTTTATACTTCTCAGTCCACAACATCATCTTCCCACCAGGCAAAACGAAGCCAACAGGCTTTCCAACTGGATAATATCATCAGCGCCTTCCACCAACCTAAACTCCACCTCACCACATTTCTCAATTAGCTGCAGTTTTTTCTCATCCTTCAGATCCAAGGACCAGATCTCCTTTTGAATGTGCTTTATCATATCAACACCAGAAAGGCCATTGTTCATCATCG
>DASRUL010000028.1:0-6402 GCA_035655455.1 Candidatus Nanoarchaeia archaeon
TTACCAATCATCCTCCTTAGCCTCGGAGGACTCATCATTCTCGGAGGGGCTGGTTTATACTTTTACCAACGAGGAAGAACAGTAGCACAGGTTCCATCCCAAGAGGCAAACGCGCAACAACCACAAGCAACAGCTCAACAACAACCTGAGATAGTTCAACAACAAGGCCAGCAGCCACAGGCAGCGCAACAAGCTGTAGAAAACAGCCATGAACTCCAAGCTTACACTGACGACGCCCTGCTCAACCAATCCAAGCGACCAGACCAGGCGCGACAAGAACTCCTCCAAGCGGGATGGCAGTCCCAGGATGTAGAACGAGCGCTCTCCCTCTCAGGAGCGAAAAAATTCGTCAAAGACAAACTCTCAGCAGGCTTCGCTTCCGAACAAATTAAACAAACACTCAGACAAAAAAAATGGAAAGATGACCTCATCGAAAAGATCTTCAATGACCTAAAAAAGTGAAAGATTTATAAAGAAACAGCACCGAGAAAAGGCCATCTCGAAAGGAGCGCTTCCCATGCACCAAGCCCACCAACTTTCCCTCTTCGCCTGCCTCGCAGTTCTCATCATCGCCTTGTCCGCAACTATCTACGCTCCACTCAATACCATCAGCACAGGCGATCAGAGTCCAAGCGATAACCTCATCACAAGCCTCAGCTTCCACAACACAGATCTTAAAGAGGCGCGCATCAGCGACAAATCTCAATTGTTAACAAGCAATTTTTTTAGAAGCCCTCTTCCTCCTCAAGACCGACGCGTAGAATGCAACACTCTTCTCATTGATCCGAGTCTTCACGCGGGGAAAACAGGCAATGACCTTTGTCAAGCTGAGGGTTATAGCACCTGCGTCGCTGTCTACGATCAGACACTGGCTCATGGCGGAGCAGACCGTTTTGAACGCGCCAAACCATGCATTGGCGATAGTGTTATTCTCAACACTCTTGTAACTTCTGGGAATTTGCAGAGCGGCTCGTCTGCCTCCGCAGTTTCTTGTTGCAAATTATCTTGAAGCATCAATAGTGAAGATATCTCTTACAGCGTTTGATGCACCTAAACAACGCTGGCCCGCAAAACGGCTCTGTCCTAAATCTTGTTTTTGCTGAATGTTCGATTTGGAAAGATCCACTTTTTCCACAGGAAAACTTGGTTTGATGGAGTTGGAATATAACTATTAAAAAGCACTTAGCACAGAGCCCTGCAAAACAAAACCTTTTATAACCCTCCCTCTTTTTTTCTCAGATGAACTTCACCACTTTTTTAAAAAAATCCTGGCACTTCATCTGGCACGAAGACAGCCTCGCAAGCTGGATCGTTAACGTCATCCTCGCTTTTCTCATCGTTAAATTCATTCTCTACCCAGTTTTAGGTTTCGCCCTCGGAACATCTTACCCTATCGTCGCAGTCGTTTCTGGAAGCATGGAACACGATCAACCTTTTGAAGAATGGTGGAACAGCAACAAAGATATTTACGAACAATACACTATCAACAAAGAGGCGTTCACCACCTTCCCTCTCAAGAATGGGTTCAACAAGGGAGACCTCATCATCCTCACCAAAGCGGAAGGCATCGAGAAAGGAGACGTCATCGTCTTCCAAGGAACACTCAAAGACCCCATCATCCACAGGGTTGTCGCCTTCAACACAGATGGGAGCTACCAAACAAAAGGAGATCACAACCCCTCCTCCAGAAACGACGAACTCGCCATCATCAAGAAAAACATTCATGGAAAAGCACTCTTTAAAGTTCCCTACCTCGGCTGGTTCAAACTCCTCTTTGTCGAAGGCGTTAATCTTTTCACAACAAAACAACAAAACATCCACTACCAAGAACCACAACGACCAACAGGACCACCAGTCTTCAACATACAACTCTGAATAACAAACTTTATAAAACTTCCAAGAATCCTCAACCTCAAGAGAAACCAATCATGTTTTGCACAAAATGTGGAGCCCTCCTCCTGCCAAGAGAAGGCGTCATGAAGTGCGCTAAGTGCGACTACTCGCAAGAAGAAGTCGTCCTCAAAGAAAAAAAGAAAACCGCAAAAAAAGTAGAAGTCATGGAAAAAGGCAGCCTCGAAACCAGACCAAGGATCAAGGCAGAATGCAAAGACTGCGGCAACAACGAAGCTTACACATGGACACTTCAAACCAGAAGCGCGGACGAACCAGAAACAATCTTCTTCAAATGCACCAGCTGCGGAACGACATGGAGAAGCTACAGCTGACCTATCTTATTACAATCGCCTCGTTAATGTTTGAAAAATCATTGTCACATGTTATCACTTTCCCACCGTTTAGACGCGCAACAACAATATATCCATTAAACAAAACTTTGGTTTTAACTTTATAAATCTTAAGTTATAATATTTTCGCTTTCCAGAAGCTTTAAATAAACCCGAAAGAAGAAACCTCCAGAAAAAAAGATGGCACTTGAAGAACAGGCAGGATTAATCTTCGCTCCAGTCTTAGGCATCGGAACAATCCTCGGGTTGTATGAGCTGATTCTTATTCATCGGGATGAGAACTTTCGAGGAAGCCACTGGCTCGGACACGGCATCCACTCGGTCTTCTTTATGTGGGCCGCGCTCTTCGCAATCTTCAACACAGAATACTTCTTACAAGTCACAGGGCTTCTCGAGCAAGGCATTCCCTTTATCAGCAACCCCTGGGCTGTCAAGATAGCGATCGGCGTCATCCTCAACTTCAAAATGCACGCAGCCTCAGCAGTCGTCAGGGGAGGCGCGGGCATCGCAGCGCGAGGGCTCGCGGAACACTGGACGCACACACTCATCGTGTCAGCACTCGCGGTCACCTCACCTTTGTACTGGCCAATCCTCCAACCCCTTCTTCCAACATGGCTCGGGGGAACACAAGGCCTAGAAGCCCCCTAAAAAGCTGACTCTTGACAAATATAAGTTCAAGGAAATAAAAGCTTAAATAGCAAGTTCTCATCAGAGCGGTCATGAAACTCACCCTCACAGAACCACGTTACCTTAAAGACAGCATCCTCATCATCTCAGAGCTCGTCAACGACGTCAACCTTAAATTCACCAAAGACAAGGTAGAACTCGTCGCAGTAGATCCAGCGACCGTGGCCCTCGTTATCTTCAAACTCTTAAGCTCAGCATGCTCAGAATACACTATTGACAAAGAACGCGTCATCGGCATCAACCTCGGAGCATTCACCCAAATCCTCAAACGAGCAAAACCCACAGACATCCTCACCCTAGAGTTAGAAGAAGACAAGAACAGACTCAGCGTCCTCCTCAAAGGCACCACTGTCAGAAAATTCGATTTGTCGCTCTTGGACATTGACGAACGCGAACAAAAAATACCCAACCTCAAATTCGCCACAAAAATAGAAACGAATACTTTACTTTTCACTGAAGCAATCGAAGACATGGACATTGTCGCGGACAACTTAACCCTCAGCTCAACACCAGCAACCTTCCTTATTTACAGCCAAGGAACAACAAGCTCAGCACGCGTCGAAATCAACAACGATGAAGAAACCAGTATTGAGACTACAGAACAAGAACAAACCTCAAGATATTCTATTGAGTATTTAAAAAAAATCGTCAAGGCATCAAAACTCGCAAGCAACGTCACTTTAGAATTCGGACAGGATTATCCTTTAAGAGCAGAATACAAAGTTCTTGACAAACTCAGCTTGCAATTCGTTTTAGCACCAAGAATACCAAACGATTAGAAACCTTCAAGTTCCTTCATCTTTTTCGCCACTTCTTCCTTCAATCTTAGATACTCCTTCGCGGACAAGCCATAACGCTTCGCACTCTCCATCTGCGCATTAATCAGAAAAGCCTGCTGACTAGACCACACTTTATCATCGGAAGATCTCACGTAATCCCCCCATCTCTCCACAAACGCCAAACGCTCTTTTCTATTTCTTTCTTTATCCGTAATATCTTTTTTCAATTTCCCTCTCCCAATACTCTATCTTTTCTTTATTGAGCTTTTCATCAAACACCATTCTCAAATGCCTAGCATCCTCTATATCTTTCTCAGACTTTAGAATTTTTTCCTTAAACACAATTTGTAACTCTAAATTACTCACCTGTAAAACCTTTTTGCCCATCTCAACCTTCAAACATTGTTTGAAACATTCTTCCTCCACACTATTCTTCATAAACTTCACCTCAAAATTCGGAATAACCATCCTTTTCTTTGCAAACCGTATAGCTTCACCTTGAGATAAATACTTGAACGCACTCATCGCTGCCTCACAATTCAAACAATAAAAGCCCGCTTCCTTCAACGCGCTAAAAATCCTCTCAAAAACGTTTTTATCCAGCCTCTCTATCAAAATATCAACATCCTCAGTCGCACGAGACCTGCCAAGAAGAATCGCAACATACCCAGAAACAATCATATACCTTACGCGCTTCTCCACTACTCCAATAAATTCCAATACTAACTTATCTAATTCGTTTAACACTTTCTTTGAGACAATCTTTCTCTCATTAGGTATATATTCCATTTCAACCATAGTATTCCTCCATCCATAAAAACCCTTCTCTTTATTATTCTCACCCCAATTTTTTCTAAACTCTTTCGAAAACCTTTATAAGCAACTTCCCGGCTTAAGACCTTATGGAGAAAAGGGGACAAATAACGATCTTCTTAGCGGCAGCACTCGTCGTCCTCTTCGTCATTATGCTCCTCTTCCTCGCACGCGGACGCATCATCGAACAATTCAAAACACCAAATGTTCAACAGCAACTCCAAACAGAACTCACCCTCATCGAGAAAGAAATCAGCAGGTGCGTCACCACAGAGACAAACAAGCTTCTTGAAATCCTCGCACGCCAAGGAGGACACCTCCACACCAGCAACACTGTTTATTACAACGGAAAACAAGTCACTGTGCTCTGCCAGCACATTCCAAACAGCAACGCCTGCCTCTCAACGCCTCTTGTCAAAAAAACCATTCAACAAGAGCTTGACAAAGAACTTACCCAAAAGCTTGGCAGTTGCATTGATCTCACTCCCTTCAAACGAATAGACTATGAACTCACGGAAGGGCCCTTCACTTTACAGAGCCAAATCAATCCAGAGCACGTCCTCATCACTTTACACTATCCTCTCGCACTCAAAAAAGACGATGTCACCTTAACTAAAGAATCATACACGCAAGAAGTAGACGCACCACTTGGAACACTCATACAAGTAACAAACGACATCCTCAACCAAGAAGCAACAACAGGCACCTTTGACCCATTAGACTATACCTTGATCCACCTCAACAAATACACCCTCCAACTCAAAAAACCTTACCCGCATAAAGTTTACCTTCTTGAAACACGAGAACGACCAGCATACCAACTCAAATTCGCCATCGCAGGAGCAGACGCATGACCACAAAAAAAATCAAAGCGCTCTTCGAAATTTTTCTAATCGTCACACTCTCGTTTTTTGTCAGCATCAGCTTCGCTTCGCAAGAAGCCAACGCACAAGAAAACGTCTGCTGCGAAAAAACATCAAGCGAACAATACTGCCAATACGTAGACGAAAGCGATTGCGCTACCGGACTTCGAGATCCAACTAATCCAAACAAGGGAAGTTACTCTGTTAAACCGGGCACGTGCGACCAAGCAAGCTTCTGCGCGCCAGGATGCTGCGACTTAAACAGCCAAGGGCAAGGATGCTCCTCAAGCACAGGAAGAGCAACATGCGAACACCAAGGAGGAAGCTTCACCTCAGGAAGCTGCACTTCTGTTCCAGGCTGCCAAACAGGATGCTGCATTCTCGGAACAAACGTTCGACACACCACTCAACAAGGATGCAAAGATCTTTACACCACTTACGCGCCAACACTCCAGCCTAACTTTAAACCGGGTCTCTCAGAACCAGCATGCTTCCAAGAGCGAATAAACCAAGAAACAGGATGCTGCGTCACAGAAGGAGGGTGCAAACGAGAAACAAGACAAACCTGCGACGGCAAAGAAGGAGCATTTTACAATCAACCCTGCTCAGCAGTCCTACCAGGAACCTGCGACCAGTGCAAAGGAGCAAAGACAACAGCCTGCGTTGAAGGATCAACAGACATCCACGCCTTCGACAGCTGCGGCAATCAAGAAGGTATTTCTAAAACTTGTAACTTATTTGAAGGAGAAGTCTGCGGACAAGGCGCAGCAACCAACAAATGCGACGATGTCAACTGCGCAACAACCTATGACAATCCAGTCGTTCAAGGCGACGGAGGGCCACGCAAGAACGAAGAAAGCTGGTGCGAATACCAAGGCCAGGCAGGACCAACACTTGACTTACCAGGAACAAGACACTACAGACACGCTTGTGTTAATGGCAAAGAGATCGTCGACGAATGCACTGACTACAGGGAGGGATGGTGCTTCGAAAAAACACTTCACTTTTCCAACGACC
>DASRUL010000029.1:0-3855 GCA_035655455.1 Candidatus Nanoarchaeia archaeon
CCAAGGTGTCGAGCGAAGCTGTCTAAGAAGTTTCCTGTTCCTTGATCAAGAGTTTCTCCGAAGATTCTGTACCTTCCTCCTTCAAGTGCGATAATTTGAGTATTGGCTCCTGAGACGTAGAGCAAGACTGGATTTTTAGCATCGGTGAAGAGTTTTCCTATCTCCAGATGAGCAATGCAATGGTTTACTCCAATGAGGGGTTTTTTGAAAGTGGAAGCGAGATGTTTGGCGTAGTTCATTCCAAGAAGAAGGCAGGGTGGGAGTCCCGGTGCGTTTGAAACTGAAATTAAGTCTACATTTTCTATGGTTAGTTCTGCGCCTGTGAGTGCTGCTGAGAGGATCTTTTCCTTGATGTTGTGATGGTGTCTTGCGGCCTCCGAGGGAATGATGCCGCCTGTCTCTGTGGTGTAGCTGTGTTTGACGTTTGCTAGCGGTTTTTTTCCCCTGACAATCCCAACGCCAAATGTATCTCTGCTAATTCAAAGTGCAGTACATTCGATGCCGAGACTGATAAAATCTTTCATGAGGAAGAGGGGGAAAAGAGTTATTTAAGGGTTATCTAACAAGTTCTCCAAACAAAAAATGTTTAGGTAGACTTATATAAGGGGAGATAAGAAAAAGTGCATGAAAAAAGCGTTCCTCATGATAAGTGTTGTTATCCTGCTGATTGTTGCTGGTTGCGCGAAACAAGAGGCTGTTGTGCAAGCTCCCTCAGCGCCTCAGGATCAGAAAACAGAAGGGCCTATAATAAATAAGCCAGAGGTGAATGAAGAGACAAAGAAAAATGCTGAAGCGGTAAAAGAGTTTTCTGTTGAGATTGCTCATACGAGCTATAAGCCGAATCTTTTCAAGGTAAGCGTGGGGGATAAAGTAAAGTTTAAGGTTGTTACTGCTCAAGGTACAAGCTCCCACAATCACGGGATAACGATTGACGAGTTTAACGTAAACAAGGCTGTGACAACTGAAGATGCGAGTAATCCTGTCATAATCAAGTTTGTCGCGGACAAGAAAGGAAGGTTCTTAATATATTGTAAGACATGCGAGGAAGGCCAGTTTGGAAAGTCTCATCCGAAGATTACTGCTACTTTGAATGTTGAGTAGGAGAATAGAAACGCTTTTTAAGAGTTCTAGGGTAAAGAGGGTGATGTTTGAAAAGATTACCAAGAAAGTTCGTCCTTCTGTCGAGGAAGAGCGCGCCTTGAAGAAGAGGGTGAATGGGTTTCTAAAAGAGGTAAAGAAGCATGCGAAAGAGGCGAAGCCTGTTGTGGGAGGTTCTTTTGGAAAGGGCACGTGGCTGTCCGGAAAGCATGATGTTGACGTATTCTTGGTGTTTAAGGATGAAGAGGATATCTCTGAAAAAACTGGAATGCTACTGAAAAAAGCGTTTAAGGATGTGGAGCGCGTGCATGGTTCAAGGGATTATTTTGTTGTGAAAGAGAAGGGTAGTGTCTTTGAGGTGATTCCTGTGGTGAGGATTAGAAGGGCTAAGGAAGCGAAGAACATGACTGATGTGAGCTTGTTGCATGTGGGGTGGGTGAAGAAGCGTTTAAACAAGAAGCTGGCTGATCAGGTGAGGCTAGCGAAGAAGTTTTTCAGGGCGCAGAAGGTGTACGGCGCTGAAACCTTTATTCGTGGTTTTTCTGGGTATGTTGTTGAAATCTTAATTATTTATTATGGCTCTTTTTTGGAGTTGTTAAAGCACGCGCTGCATTGGAAGAAAGGGATGATGCTTGATCCAAGTGGTCATGGAGTTGATATAAATAAACATAAGGGTGCTGCGCTGATTCTTGTGGATCCTGTGCAGCCGGTGAGGAATGCTGCTGCTGGTGTTTCTGAGGAGCGCTTTGACAGGCTTGTAAAAGCGTGTAGGAAGTTTGTGCAGCGTCCTGCTGAATCCTGGTTTGAAGAGAAAGAGATATCATGGCAGGGATTAAAGGAGAAGGATATTGTTTTAGAAGTGATTCCTTTAGAAGGAAAGGCCGATGTTGTGGGAACGAAAATGGTCAAGGCGTTTGAAGAAATAAAAAATTGTTTAAAGAAAGAGGGGTTTGGTGTTGTCGACGCTGATTGGGAATGGAATGAGAGGGCATTTTTTTGGTTCACAGTGAAGAACAAGGAGCTCGAGAAAAAGTACAAACACTTCGGTCCTCCCCTAAAAATGAAGGAGCATGTTGCAGTGTTTAAGAAAGAGTATAAGAAAGTAGGTGTGGAAAACGACCGCATGTTTGTCTGGAAGGTGAGGAAACACACAGGAGTGAAGGAGTTTGTGAAGGCGTTAATTAATGATAAGAAGATTGTGGAGAGGGTGAAATTTATCATAATTAAGCACCCGTGAGCTGTAAAGTTAGCGTCTGGTATAACGTCGTATGGAATTTTACGAAGTTCAATTTCCTTTACAGAGCTGGATTGACATTTGGGTGAGCCCCGAGCTGAGGGGCGAGCCTCAAAACCCCTGTTAGGCGAGGTTTGCGAAGCAAAAGCGCAGCGCCCCCGAACGTAGTGAGGAGTTTGAAAACCTGCTGAGAATCTAGTTGTTGCCGGAGTTTTTGCCACCGTACATAGAAATTGGCACCGTAGCGTTTTGGGTTGAGTTCTTTTTCTTTTGTTAGTGAGACGATGAGGGGCGTAAATGCGGTAGTAATCTTTTTAAGGTAGAGTATGCTTTTCTATGAAAAGAGGTTGATTATGAGAGAATCTGAATTACTTGAACTGAAAAAATCGACATCTGAACTAAAAGAGGCGATAATTTCAATAGTTGCTATTCTCAATAAGCATCAAAGGGGAAAAGTCTATTTTGGCATTAAAAACAGTGGTGAAGTTATTGGACAAACTGTAACGGAAAATACAATCAGAGAAATCTCCAAAACCATATCTGATAATATTGAACCGAAGATATTTCCTAAGATTAATGAAGTAACTTTTGAAGGGAAGAAATGCGTTCATGTGGAATTTACTGGTGAGCATGTTCCCTATTATGCTTTTGGTCGTGCTTATATCCGTGTCGGAGATGAAGACAAAAAGATTAGCTCGCAAGAGTTGGAGAAGCTGATTTTGAAGAAAAACAGAATCCTATGGGAAGAAGAAATTTCTGAGAAAAATCTGAAAGACGTTAATGAAGAAACGCTGAGAGATTTTGTTGAGAGAGCAAATGCGGCAAAACGAATAGATTTCAAGTTTACCAATGCGAAAGCGGTACTGAACAAGTTGGGCTTATTGAAAGATGGAAAATTACTGAAAGCTGCTGAAGTCTTGTTTTGTGATGAAAATCAACAGGAAGTACAGGCAGCGGTATTTGCTGGAACTGATAAACTGACGTTTTTGGACATCCGACAGTTTAAGGGAAATATTTTTCAATTGCTACAGCAGTCCGAATCATACCTCAAAGAACATATTAATTGGCGAGCTGAACTGAAAGAGCGTATTCGGAAAGAAATCCCAGAAATTCCCATTAGAGCAATCACGGAAGCATTAGTAAACTCTCTTTGCCATAGGGATTATGAAAACAGGAAAGGCAATGAAGTTGCCATTTTCAAAGACAGGGTAGAGATTTACAATCCAGGATTATTTCCTGAGGGCTATGATCCAAAAGATTTCTTTACCGGAACTGAAAGATCAATTTTGAGAAATCCGTTAATAGCCAATACGCTTTATTTGAGCAAAGATATTGAGCGTTGGGGTTCTGGAATTAAAAGGATTCATGACGCTTGTAAAGAGGAAAAGGTTAAAGTTGAGTTTAAGAAGCTCAAAAGCGGGTTTTTGGTGGTATTTAAGAGGAAAGAGGAAGGTCCTAAAGGAGTCCTAAAAGAAGTCCTAAAAGACTTGACTGAAAACCAAAGAAAAATACTGCAATCTATA
>DASRUL010000030.1:0-21749 GCA_035655455.1 Candidatus Nanoarchaeia archaeon
GTAGAAAGTTAAATGTTTGGGGGGAGTGACTCTTTCCTTGAAAATGTCTTCAGGACATCTTTTTAGATGGAAAATAGAATTGTTTAATAAAACAAGACGTTCAACTCAAAGAACTAATAGGCCTACTTTCTACTGAGCCTCAACCAAAACACACTTAAACAAAAACATTGCAAGAACAATCATGGCAATCATCTACTTCCTCGGAGGAAAACTCTATGATTTTTTGGACAATACTTTTGAAGAAAAAAGATATTTTCAGATAAGAAAGACAATGCTCAAAGATATTAAAGGGCTTGTCTTAGACGCTGGCTGCGGCACTGGAAGAAACTTTCCTCATTTTTCAAAAAAAGCAAGTGTAATAGGCGTAGACAACGCGCCAAAAATGCTCGCACAGGCAGAACAGCGCATTCGCCAAAGCAACGCCTCCATAAAAATTGAACGCATGAATCTTACTCATTTGGAATTCAAAAATAATTTGTTTGACGCAGTTGTTGCAACGTTTGTGCTTTGCGTCATGCCCAAAGAACGTGAAGAAAAAGTACTCGATGAACTTGTAAGAGTTGCAAAACCAGGAGCAAGATTTTACTTTTTAGAATATATTTACTCAAAAAATCCACTCAGAAAAATCTTTATGAAACTCACCTCTTTCCTTCCCAGAATTCTTTTCGGATTACATTACAATACTACCTTAAACCTCGTAAAAAAGCATTCCGCATTGAATATTGAAAAAATACAATATGTCTATTCTGATACAGTCAGATTGATCGTCGCAACAAAAAAGAAACCTTAAATAGGATTTGTTCTCTATCTCAAACCATGGAAGATCCTCGCGAAATTGATTACCTTAAAGACCACCTCAATGACACCACCAGAGAATTCACTAAGGAACTCTCAAAATTAAAACGTGAAAAAATTACAAAACTTCAAGAAACCCTCACCATCCTAAGAGAATTATTAGAAAAGCGCAGCAAGACCAGAGGAATTACTATCGAGCAACGCCGCACTGTTTCCACTCTTCTTTTACGAACAATAACAACAGAACAACACGCAAAAAAACTTCTTGAAGACCTCGAAAATTGGATTGGCCAATACGCAGGAAAAAAATAATGAATAAAACATTTAATTAAAAATCAGAATCTTTAATAATCCATTTTGATTAAAATTTTTGATCTAAAATTATAATTTTTAGAATTAAAGATTTCGGAAAATTTGATTAAAACTTTTAGTATAAGATTAAACATTTTATTATATTGAATGGATTAAATATTTTAATCAAGACTGAGATTTTTTAGTTTCAACATTCCATACATCTCCAGCGCGATCAAAAGCTATTTTTCCTTGATATTTAGAAGCCTTAACATAAATTTGAGTCGTACCTATATCCCCATGCCCTGCATAAGATTTAATGGAAAAAGAATCTATTCCTTCGTCAGCCATGTGCTGTAACCGAGAATGCCTCAACATATGAGGGTGAAGTTCTCTCTTCAAAATCTCGCGACCATATTTCTTTAAATTATACCAAGCGGTTCCAGGCTTAATCCCAAAAATAAACATATTTGGCGAAACCAAACGGTTTTTGTTTATCCATTGTTCTAACAATTCTCGCGTCCCTTGTTGAACATAGACCGTTCTCGGCTTTCTTCCCTTCCCCATCACCTGAATTTCTCGCACTTCAAGATCAATATCCTTTACCATAAGATTCGTAATTTCAGAGATTCGAGCAGCAGTATCATATAATACTCTTACAAGAAGCTTATCCCGCTCGTCTGGAATCTGCTCCACTAAAAAAAGAAGCTCCTTCTTGCTCAACACAGAAGCCGCAAGCTTCTCCTCATCAGTTAAAGCGCTGACATTTCTCCGCTTAAACGAGGCAATCTCCTTTACAAACTTCTCTTCATACCCTAAAAACTTAAGATATAACCATAAAGCATAGAGCCCAATAGGATGATTTCGCTCTTTGAGATAGAAATTGTATCTTTGTTTTAAAACCTCCAAAGACTCGTTTGGAATAGCTTCTTCAAGAAACTTAGCCAACGTTAGAACCCCATAAAGCGTTCTTTGCCCTAATTTTTTCCCATTTTTCTTTGTAAAACCCAGGAGAAAACGCTCAAATTCAGCAATTTTTTCACTTTTCACGCCTTTTTCACCCGTTTCGGATTATATACATTGTATAATCCAAAACTATATGAAGGTTTCGAATAGACTAAACCCCCTTAAAATCGCTTTATAAGGCTTAAAACGCAATTCTTCACAAATCACCTATTTTGAACATAAACCCCTTGCTCAGCAGCTTCATATCGAAAATGGAATTTGGTAGGTTTTCTGGCCGCCTTTACAAAGGTAGCCCACAACCCCTTTTCATTTAAGGACTCAATTACTAACTCCGCTAACTCTTCATGCATTCTCTCTAAAAGTCTGCTAAAAACTTAAAAAAACCTATCGCCTAAAACTAAAACCTTAAATTCCTCTCCCCTTTCCTAAGCCTGATGGACTACCCCAAAATTCTTGTCGGAGCACCAGTCTGCAACCATTATGATTATTGCTTGGATAGATATTTAGAGGCATTGAAAAGCTTTGATTACCCCAATTATGACATCTTTTTAGTGGATAATTCTGATGATGAAACATTTTATCAAAAACTAAAATTTTTAGGCATCCCAATTATTAGGAAAGGACACGACGAACCAAGCATCAAAATGAAAATGATCCTTGGAAGAAACCATTTAAGAGAAAAAACCCTCCAAGAAGGCTACGACTATTTCTTTAACCTCGACCAAGATGTCATTCCACCGCGAGATACGTTAAAAAAATTAGTTGCAACAGGAAAGAAAGTAATTACAGGCATTTACTACAACTCTTTCAAAGTAGGAGACAATTGGGGGGAAAACCCGATCCTTTATCGAGAATTAACCCAAGAAGAAAAAGAAGAAATAGGAAAAAAAGGCAAAGACTGGTTAAAACAAGAAAACTTTGACCTTTATTCAAGACTTGATGGCAACAACTGGGACTATTCTAAGACGTATATCGAATTAAAAGCAGAAGATGTTCAAGGAGAGAAACTTCTCGAAATTTCCGCCTGCGGCACCGGCTGCATCATGATCCACAGAGACATCCTCGAAAAGCTGGACTTCAAATTCAACCAAGGAGGAGGATTTGATGACATCATCTTTTGCGACGAAGTCAGAAAACTCCTTCATGAAAAGGTCTGGTGCAATACTTCTGTTCAATGCGAACACCTCATCAAAGAAAAGCCATGGAATTGGGCGAGGATAGGCAACCAACAATTCATTGTTTATGGAGCCCAGATGTTCAAACGCGCCTAACTACCTTTATTTTTGAAGACTTTTTTGAATTGTTTTTTAATTCAGCATCAACCTGCTTCACAAACAACTTTCCCTTCTCAGTCAAATCAAGATACACCTCACGACCAACCCTCTTTCTATACACAAAATCAAAGAGCTCTAAGGTGGTAATATAATTCGCAAGCGTTGTCCTCACCTTCTCAAAATCCTTTCCAGGATACACCTCCTGAGCCAAATCCCTTAAATGAACATTCTTCCCTTTTTCTCTTACAAGCCTGCTTAGCTTCTTGAACACATCCTTGTCACGATTTCTTAAACCAGTAAAAGATTTTGCTGCCTGCGGAAGATTAAACACATCATCTGCTTCTTGTATCTTTTCAGTCTCTTCAACTTCTTCAACACTATTACTAAATTTTTCTGCGTTTAGAAGAAAATATAATTCCTTTATTTCTTTTTCAACTTGCTGTAACCTCTTCTCATGATGGTCTACTCTTGAAGAATGCTTTTCATGATTCTCATGCAACTGTTTTACCCACAGACCAATGTCTTGAATGTCTTTCTTTACTAAACCAAAAGAATTTTTTAGATGATCATGCACTTTAACCAAATTAATACTTTCCTCATTCCTCTTTTTGAACCAATCAAATAACATAGAATAACTCTGAAAACACTTCTTTTTATAGTTTTCTCCTTCTTTCTCAGATAATAAAAGCTGAAGAAAGATAATCAACGTGTTTACAACGTGTTTGCAACGTGTTTACAACGTGTTTGCAACGTGTCATGACATGTTGTAGACATATTCAACGTGTTTGCAACATGTTTACAACACATTCTTATTTTTTTGTGAAAGAAGTTAGAAAAAATTTCAGAAGAATAGTTTAAATCAGGAGGCTTTCCGATTAAGTTGAGAAAAATAGTTAGAATTAGGTTAAAATACTAAAAAGTGAGGGATAAAATATGAAATGACCTAAATACAAAAAAGACAGAAAAAGAAACTAAAAAGAAAAAGCAGGGATAAATCAGTCTTTTAGGCCAAAAAGTGAGGTTTGATAAGGGTCTTTTTCATAATAAAGAGCTAGAAGTCTTTCTTTTAAATTTAAAGCTTTAAAAGCAGTTTTTACGTTGATTAATGTTTTTTTATTGTTTATTTTTGTGCGTAAGAGGGGTGCCCCTTTCTTGAATAAAACACTGATATAAGCCCTTATACACGTTTCGCTTAAACCCATTTTTTTAGCTAATGATATATAAGAAGCATCCTCATTGGCCTCATTGAGTTGATAAATTGTTAAAAAGACTTTTAATTCCTGCTTAGAAAGCTTGCTAAACACACTATTTAGGGTTTGTTTAAAAGCTTGAAAATTATCATCAAAGAGTTGTTGTGGATTTTTCGAGAATTTTTGAGAAAAATTTGAATCTAACTCCTCAAAGGGAGGGGGTGTTAAATAAATTGGAGGTGGTGTGCTTAGAATAGGTTCTGGTGTATTTAAAACTTCTTCTTCAAAAGAGGTTTTTTGAGGTGGTGTGCTTGATATTTGAGTGATTGATTGATTGATTGATTGATTGATTGATTGATTAACCCCTTTATTTCCTGTGGAACTGTTAAAAAAAGGTGTATTTTGATCATTTTGAGAGGTTTCAGATGAAGGTGTTAAACGTTCTGTAATAAGTCGAATTAGTTCATTTTGACGCAAAATAACAGTTTTTAGGGCTTCAATTTTATTTTCTAAGCCAAAAATGTCCTCTTTTACCTTAGAAAAGGATAAAATTACTGTTTTTTTGAAATGTTTATCCCCCACAATAACAAAACAGGTTTATTCTTTAAAAGAATTTATGTGCTTAAGTGCTTAAAGATGTGCTTAAGTGCTTAAAGATGTGCTTAGGATGTGCTTAAGTGCTTAAAGATGTGCTTAAAGTATATGTTTAAAAAGATTTTAGCACTTTATTGATCGCTTAAAGACAAAAAACCTATTTTTGCTCTTTCTTTGCCGGAAGACTCATCTTTAGTTTCGGCAACTCAAAATGCGGAGGCAATCCTACATCCTGCGCAAGCTCAAGTGCCTTCACATTACATTTCACAAGAATTGCATTCAACACTTGCTGCACTAACAAAGCTGGAAGTCTCTTCTCCTTTTCCCACGTCTCTACGATCTCCTTCAACTTCTTCGGCTCGTCAGCATACAAAAGATACCCCGCAAGGTCAATATTCCCAATATCTCCATATACCACCTTAAACTCAAAATTAAACCGCGCAGCATCAGAACCACTAAAATCATTTCGCTTTGCAAGCTCAACCTTTCCCAACTTCAGATCATTCGTCACTTTCACTTCCTTAGAAACAAGCGGCTTCTTTTCAACACCAACCTTCATAAAACTAAATCCTACGATCGCCATAGAAAAGAGGAGAAAACAACTTTATTTAAACATTTCCCTACATTTTTTGAGGAGCCTCAATCCCTAACAACCCAAGCGCGGTTTTAACCACCTGCATAAATGCCCCCACAAGAGCAAGCCTAGCAGCAGTCAATTTTTTATCCCCAGACAGCACTGGACACTCATGATAAAACTCATTAAACACCTGCGCAAACTCCAACACATACATCGCAACAAGATGAGGCTGAAGATGATTATAGGCATCAGCAACAACCTTTTCGAAATCGGCAATCTTCTTCACCACCTTCCATTCAGCAGAATGAATTAATATGTCATACTTTGGGCTTTTACTCTTTTTCGGCGCCTTTCTCAGAATCGAATTCGCCCTCGCATAAGCGTATTGAATGTAGGGGCCAGACTCACCCTCAAACGACAAGGCAGACTCCAAATCAAAAATAATGTTCTTCTCAGCAGAAACCTTCAACATACTAAACTTCACCGCGCCGTCGGCAATTCTCTTCGCAGTCTTCTTTACATCAGCATCCTGGCCGTGCCTCTTCACCACCTCATCAACAGCCTTCTCTCTGGCCTCTTTCATAAAATCCTCCAACAAGACCACATGGCCTTTCCTCGTTGACATCTTCCCAGACTTCAACAAGACAAACGAATAATGCACCACCTCAGGGGCAGCCACTTTTAGCAAGGACAAAATCGCCTTCAACTGCAAAAAGTACAACTTCTGATCCTCACCCAAGACTACAAGATTCCTTCCTCTTGCTTTTCTCGCCTTTTCCAAGGAGTACGCAAGGTCTCTCAAAAGATACAACGAGGTTCCATCAGCCCTCGTTAAGGGAAGATATGGATGCTCCATAGGAAGATTCAACCCTTCCAGATTCACACAGAGCCTAGCTTCCTCATCTTTCAACAACTTTCCAGTTTTCTCAAGCGAAGCAAGTACGTTTTCCAAGGCTTTTCTCTCAAACACATATTTTGACTCATACTCAAACCTGTCAAATTTGATCCCAAGATCGTTAAGAATTCCCTTCTGGCCTCTCACACAAATATCCACTACCCTCTTAAACTCAGCCCTTATCTTTTTGTCTCCTCTCTCCACCCTGTTCACTACCTCAAGCACCTCTTTTTCCCGCTCAGGATTCTCTTCCATTCTTTTATTAAAAGAAACATAGAGGTCAAGCAACTGACCAAACGAAGGCCTTTTTCCTCTCGCGGCCAGCACCAGCATCGCAATCTGCTTTCCCACATCATTCACAAAATAATGCGTCTCTACTTTATACCCCTCAAATCTCAGGATTCTCGTTAACGCGTCGCCAATCAAGGCGTTTCTCACCCTTCCCACATGGGGAGAGGCATTTGGATTTATGGACGTATGCTCGATTAACGCTGTTTTTCCCTTTCCAAAAAGATTTGATCCATATTTTTCCTTCTTCCTCTCAACCTCACCTATAATCTTTTTTATTATTATCCCTTTTTTCAGGAAAAAATTCAGATACGGGCCCTTTACCTCCACCCTTTCCACAAACTCCGGAAACTTTACCTCTTTCTTTATTTGTTCTGGGGGCTTCCCCAACTTAAAACACGGCAAAGACAGATCTCCCAACGCCTCATTTGGAGGAACTTCCAATGAGATTTGGCAAGAAAGCCGCTTTTTCAAGAATCCTTCCAACTCTCTCTTCACTTCCATCCACAACCACTCTCCTCGCCCTTTAATAAACCTTTTTCTCCTTTCCAACGCTAAAACCTCTTTTATCTCGTTTTTACCTTTCAATGACACAAAACTCTTTAATACAATCCTAGTGCCTAATACTTTTGTGGCCTATATCCGCATCAAAGACATTTTTAACAACACCGGCAAGACCTACACTTACGCCTACCTTGTCCAAACTACTTGGAGAAAGAGAAGACCACCCAAACAAAAAAGCCTCAAATACTTGGGGAAGCTGTACACTTTTCCAAAAATTCACAACCACCCCTATTGCATCAATCACAGCCTTGTCCTCCAAGACCTTTACAAAGACCTCCTCACCCTCGAACTCCTTAACCATGGATTTAAAAAAATTAAAAGCAACCTTTATACCAACAACAACTGCTACGTGGATACCCAACGCTTCCTTTTCTACAACCACCAAGGCAAAGAAATCGTCTTACAACTCAACAGCGGCTTCCTCTGCAGCCACTCCATCCACACACTCCTCCATCACTCTCTTGGCAACGACCGAAAGGCCCAAAAATCCCTCGCAAAGGCACTCGCACTCACCGGCTTCAGCTTCACCCCAGAAGACTTCATCACGCTGCACGAGTATTTAACTCATGAATCCCTCAACCAATGATTGAAAAACAGGTCATTTGTGCATTTTTATGCAGAAAGATTTATATAAGTATTTATATATTAACTATAGAGGATGCATAATGACTGTAACAACTATACAAATTGAGAAAAATCTTATCACGGTTTTGAAAAAGGCCAAAGAATATCCTAGGCAAACCTATAACGAGCTTCTTCAAAATATGCTTAAAGTCTATAATAATACAAAAAAACGAAACCATTATGATGAGTTTTTGCATAAAATTCAGCAAGCAAAAATGAAAGAATTATGGGACAACAAAGCTGATGAGGACTGGGAGAATGCTTAAAGCAGGTGATGTTGTTTTAGCTCAAGTTCAATTTACTGACACTTTTGAAACCAAAGTAAGACCCGTTTTAGTGTTATTTGAAGAATATGACAATGTTGTTGTTGCAGGAATAACAAGCAATACCTTGATGAAAGGCATTCTCTTAACAAAAAAGGAAGGCGCTATCAAAGAAAGCATTATAAAACTAAATTATATCTTTACTATTTCTAAAATGATGATACAAAAAACCTTATTCTCTTTGACTAAAGAAAAGAAAAACGAAGTGCATACTGAATTGATAAAGAAACTTTATGCCTTAAAAGCATAAACACTTATAAAAATAAAATTAGTTCCCACTATTTTTCTTCAACCTCTCTAAAATCTTTTTTTGTTTTCCTTTCCACACCAACGCGTGCTCCCACACTTCCTCAATCCTCACTACAGGAATAATTTTAATTTTTTCTTCCTGGGCTTTCGACAACACCAGATCCTTTTCATTTGATTTTGGAATAATCACCTGCTTTATCCCAGCATCAATCGCAGCCTCCACCTTCGCAGTTACTCCGCCAATAGCCAACACTTCCCCGCGAATAGATAAGGAACCAGTCATCGCCACCTCTTGCTTAATAGGAACTTTCTTCAACGCGGACATGATCGCAGTCGCAACAGCAATAGAAGCAGAATCACCCTCCACATCATACGTCTGCAAGAACTGCACAAAAATGTCGTGCTTCTCCTTAATATCCTCCTTGAACGTTTTCAAAATAATCGCAGACACATTCTTAATCGCTTCCTTCGCAATCTCTCCAAGCTTGCCAGTAGCGATAAACTCAGCTTTTTCTCCACCAGGCGTGATTTCCGCTTCAATAGGTAAGACAATCCCAGACAAGGCAGCACCAGCCCCAAGCACAGCCAACCCATTCACTCGACCAACACGCTCACCAGATGTAATAATCACCTCATACTTCTTCTTTTCCTCAATATACTTATCCGCAATCTGCTGCTCCAACGGCCTCGCAAACTTCTTAGCATTAACAACATGAACCCTTTCTGTAACATTAGCTCCTTCTTCAAAAGCCAAATCCCCAGCTGCCCGCACAAGACCACCTAACTCCCTTAAACGCACAGTAAGCTTTCCTGCGACAGCAGCCATCTTTCTCGCTTCCCTAATAATCTCCTCAACCGCATCTTTAGAAAAATGAGGAATCTTCTTATCCTTCATCACTTCCTGAGCAACAAACTGAACTAATTTTTTTTGATTTTCAAGAGTATCATCCATCACCTCATTCATATACACCTCATAACCGTACCCGCGGACACGAGAACGCAACGCAGGATGCATATGCTCGATGGTAGCAAGATTACCAGCCGCAACAAGCACAAAATCGGCAGGCACATATTCACTAATCACCATCGCACCTGAAGAACGCTCAGACTGCCCCGTAATTGGATAACGCTTCTCCTGCAAAGACGTCAAAAGCTCCTGCTGCGCAGCAGGCTCCAAATTCCCCATCTCATCAATAAACAAAACACCACCATTCGCCTTATGAATCTTTCCAGCAATCACCCTTTCATATGCCGGCGTGCCTAAACCGCCGGAGTTTTTTACTAAAATCCCATTCGCAAATAAATTCCCTGACTCAGTTGTTAAATTATACAAATAACCATTATATTTTACCTTTTCGATCTTTTTTACCTTTTCCGCTTTTAATTTAAAGCCAAACATCTCTTCTGAAAATCCTTAAAGTTTTTAAAGTTAATGGAAAATTACGGCACAAACACATTCAAAGGATATACCCTATTCCTCAAATCGATCCTATTATCCTGAACCTGGTCCCTTATATTTTTCAACGCATTTACAATCTTTTGTAAGGTCATTACCTTTTTAGAATCATTAGACTGATATAAAATCAAGATACCTTCATGATTTATTTTATAGCTTCTACCAAAATTTTTATCATCCGTTAACAGAATAGCATTATTCATTGTTGCATAAGCCACATGCTCCTCCCTCTTTTTATTCACCTTTCCTTTTTTTACAGCACTTATTACTCCAAAACCATCCTTTTTCAAAACCGCTTCCAAAATATCATAATCAACACCTCCCTGCAAATAAACCTTAATCTTCAACACCACCCTCTTTCGCTTCTTCTTCAAGAACTCCCTTTAACAAACCCTCATTTTCTTGACACCATCTCGCAGCTTCAATAACGGCTTCAAGAGACAATCCTTTTTCATTCGCAATATCCTTCAATTTAAGACCAAATCCAATGTGAGCAGTAAGATAAATACCATCAACCCTCAATTCTGAGTTTTTTACATAAGGAATCTTCTCATTCTCTCGATACTCTAACCAATTATATTCCTTTTTAAGCTTCTTCCTCTCAACCATACATTCCATTAAGAAGTCAAAGTTTTTAAAGCTAATGAAGCGCTAAGGAAGAAATACGTTCAAAGGAAAAACCTTATTCGTCAAATCAAAATTATTTCGCTCCATCTGATCCCTAACATTTTTCAACGCACTCACAATTTTTGGTAAGCTCATTACATTTTTTAAATTTGTAGAACTGTAAATTATCAAAATACCTTTGTTAATTACCTTAAAAGTTCTCTTCGCAAACATTGGATCATTTGTTAAAAGAACAGCTCTGTTCGCAGTTGCATATTGTATATGCTCCTCTCTCATCTTATTTGTCATTCCTATTCTTTTCGCACTTATAATATCAAAATTAGCTTTTTTCAACGCCATCCGAAGAATATCATTATCCACTGTTTCATCTAGATAAATCCTAATCTCTAACACCACCTTCTTTCGCTTCTTCTTCAAGAACTCTTGATAATAGATTCTCGTTCTCTTTACACCATCTAAAGGATTGCATAATCACTTCCAGCGACAAACCTTTTTCTTTTGCAATGTCCTCTGGAGACATACCTAGCGCCATATGCGCAAAGACATAAATATTATCTACTCTAAAATTAGTTCCTTGAATATATGGAATTTCTTTACTTTCATCTTGACGATATTCTAATCTTGAATACTTCTCTACTTCCAACGGAATCCTTTTAACCATTCTTTTATTAATGCTCTTTCTCTTTAAATCTTCTTCGCATTTAATTAACCCAAAAAAAGAAGAAAATTATTCCTCACTTTCTAATTCTTCTTCATCCTCAAACTCCTCCAGAGCTACCATCTTCAAATCAACACCCAACTTTTTAAGCTCTTTCTTGGCCTCAATCTTCGAAAGATCTTTTGAAAACTCCAAACTATACAACGCGCCGGAACAATCCCGGTCCGCAGACTGCAACTTTTTCATAATATCCGCAACTCTATACAATCAATCATGCAAATTATCCGCCCGCTCCTGCAACATCTCACAATCAACCTCTCCACCCTCAATAATCCTAGAATTTTGCTCGATCTCGTCACCGAAAATTTTCTTTAAATCCTCTCCGAATTCTTTGACGGCGTCTAATTCCGAGCTTGATAAGAAAATTCCGTTAAGATTACCAAAGATCCCTCCGTCCCCAAATGTTGACCCTAATACTTTCGCAATTAATTTTGTTTTAGGATTATTTTTTGTTAAAGGAAGCAATCCTTTTTCTTTCAACCACTCCTCAGTTTGAACTGGAACAGGAATATGCTTTCCCGCATGCCACCAGCGAGTTTTAGAGTATTTCTCCCCGAGCAACTTCGCTATTCTTTCGTATCCCAAATCTGGATTCTCTTCGCTGATCTTTTCGTATTCATAAAAAAGCCTGCATTGGTTTTGTTGTCTTGTGTCATATGCGTTAATAATTTCTTGGGTAGTAAGTACAATTACCATATTAAATAAAAATTTTTAAATTTAAAAAGCGTTACGCGCGTCTGTCGTTTGTGTCGCGAGCAAGACTTTTAAGCGCTAGAAAGAGCAATAATTTTGTGCCAAGATCTCAATTTGTTCGCCCTAACATACTTAACTTTATTAAAGAAAGAGCGTATGGCGATTTTATGTTCTGGTGTTACAATTAACTCTTTTCCAGATTCACTTTTTATTTTAATTAAATCGCCTGAATACAAATATTTATTTACCGATAAGACCTCACTCTCTCTAACTACTTTATTTTTTTCAGCCAAAATTTGAAACTCGTTCCTTTTTGTATGAGCCGCTTCGTATGTTCCTTTTTTTATTAATTCTTTTTTATGTTTCTTTAATATTTTATCTACTTCGTCTTTTAACTTTATTTTTCCTTTCGATTTTGTTACTACTGTTTCTAGATAAAAACTTTGGAGAGGATCGTGCAACACATCTCCAAGCAACGCCCCAGCATGGCTCCCTGTGCCGTCCACAAAAGGAGAAGTCTTTTGCTCACTATTATCCACCAAGAGTTTTGGAATTCTCACTTTATCCGCCTTAAAACGCCTTCCAAGATTCATAAACACCACAAACGCGGCCAAGAACACCATCGACCCAATCAACGAAGCGGCAGCCATAATATCCCCATACTGCTTCCTCACCCACCACGGCGTAACCATCGTAATAATCAACAAGACAAAAAACAACACATTCTGACCTTTCTGAGACGTCATTGATTGCACTTTCAATTTATTCACAAACTCCCTGCCCTTTCCCTTTGGCATTGTCCTGATTAAGGGTTGGTTCTCATCAGCATCATTATGAAAACACAGAATATCCACAAGCTTTTCCTTTGACAACAGGCCAGCTAGGGCTTGACCTATTAAGCTTTTTCCCGTGCCAGGCTGACCAATCAACAAGACATGCCTTCTCTGCAACGCCGCCTTCTTAATTATGTTTAAAGCCTCAGCCTGACCAATCACCTGATCGACAATCTTTTCAGAGATATGGATATCTTTTGTTGTTTTAAACTCAAAATCTAATTCTTTCATCTTTCCCAAAAACAACAGATACGAGAAGAATTTAAAAAGTTTTGCACAAAAACCACCTTAGCCTGTAAACTCTTTACACTCAACTTCCGCAAGATAGCCTTCACCAGAAAAAATATACTTAAAACTACCACTACAACTAACCCTCTTTTTTTACTGTACATGAATACTTATTAAAAAGAGATTAATCCTTATAAAGATTTGGTTTGGGAGAAATAATTAGAAAAAAATTACCTGTTGCGGCAGGCTTTATACCAAGGGGCGTTGGTATAATAATCTCGCTCGCATTCCGCCTTATTAAAGGGCTTATCCAGAAAAAGAGCCAAACTATCTATAGACGGATTGATTCTGCCGTTTCCTGACAACGCCCATAAGTCAGGGTTCTGTTCCATCTGGCACAGAAATCTTTGCGGCGCAGAGCCCAAGTCATGCCCATATTGAGAAGAAAAATCAGCTAAGGTAATCTCATCTCTTTTCAATAATCTTCCATGTATAAGCCCATCGGAGTTGTGCACGAAAGTTATATTTCTGCCATCGATAGATATTTGTGTAGAATGTCCTCCATTCCCGCCTAATTTAATTACGCAATCTTCTGAGACTGGTTCAGATGATCCTGCATCGCAATCCATTACCCAAAGATATTGGCCATTGAATTCGCCGCAGTTTCCAGAAGAAGTAATTTCTTCGCCATTGGGGCCATAATAATTATGGATATTTGTTCCACAACCCAGGCCGGCAGCTACTAAGCCCGCCGCCAATTTATAATTTATTGATTTCATACCTTTTCTTTCAATAGCCGGCTGTTCAGCAACCAATTCTATACCTATTCTAGACGTTGCAACCATCGTGGATACCAATGTAGCAAGATTTTCAATACCCTTCAACAACGCGTTGTTTTGATTCATACTACCCTTATAGGCTTAATCATTTAAATAGTTTCCTAAGAAAGGTAATTGTTTAGCTGCTCACCCTTTTTTATAAATAATGCATGTAACGGGTAAGTGACTGTTTAATAAAGTTTGCTAAATCTTTTTAAATAAACATTTTTGAGCTAAACAATTACTAAGAAAGTTTTTAAATGTAGAGTCCCCAAGAACCCCTTTTTTTATAATATAAATCTTTTTCTTAATTACTATAGAAGGTGCGCACGTGACATCAACCACAACCTTTTCAGCCATTTTTACAAAAGCGATAGAATCCCACACCCAGAGCAGTCAAACCTCTTCAAAAAAAAGATCACTTTAAAATAAGAAGGAATTAGATAATATCTTCCTCAGCAACAACCACAAAGTCGCCTAAAGCAACAACCGCACTAAAGGGGATCAACGCCTCATTGTTCTTTGTTCTTTCCAAATCAAGACCTTCACAATACCCAGTCGTGTTTTTCAAGACCAACTGCAATAACTCACCTGTCTTCACCTCGAAGACAACGTTAGAAACGTCCCCAAAAATCTTCCCAGTCTTTGTCACAACCCTCTTTCCCATCAAGTGCCGCGCACTCTTCTTCTCTTCATCCATTTTCTCTTTCAACTCCTTCCTTTTCCAGCCTCAGCCATCACTAGTTTATAAAGATTTCTAGGATTTCACACCCACATACCAACCCTTCTAATTAACCATAGCTTTCTAACTTTATAAGAAAACAGGCACGATAGAAGGCCAAAATATCTTCGCCGCAACAACCAACCCCACCAAGAACACCAAAATCAAAATAATCGTTTTTACCCTATCCCTAAACAACCGCGAAACGTAGAGAAATATCAAAACAACCCCTATTCCCAACAAGAAAAAGATTATTTTTTGAGAGGAGAAGTACTGAGATAGAGTTGAAACCATCCTCTTTTTTAGAGGGCATCTTTAATAAAGTTTTCTAAATCTCTTACCCACCCCCACCTTCATTTCCTCTGGAACAATGGAAATCTTTTTTTAGGTAAGAGGAGGCGTTGCCTTGAGCTATACTCTCTTAAACTAGTTTGTTTGGTTCTTTTTATCCTTTTTTATTATCTCTTTAATTTTTCAATCTTTAATTTAAATTTGGTTTCTTTTCTGTTCTTTTTTAGAAATAAAGAGAATTATTTTTTATTTTTTGTTATTGTATTATAAATTTTTCTCTATTATAATATATATTATATTATATAATTAATAGGATATTTATATTTAATAAGATATAAGTTTAGATTTTTCTTTTCACAAAACAATCTTTTCTTTAACATCCTCACTCAACAACACAAAACTTAAAATAGGGGTTCCATCGGAAGAGCTGGTGTCAGGGGGACATAAAAAAAGTGGCTGATCTCAAAACCTTCTTTGAAGATTACCTCACTAAGGAGCCTCTTTTCACCAACAAGAAAATCTTCCAAACCAATTACACCCCAGATACCATTCCTCATCGCGAAGAACAAATCAACACCCTCGCAGGCATCCTCGCGCCAGTTATCAGAGTAGAAAAGCCCTCCAATATCTTCATCTACGGAAAAACAGGCACAGGAAAAACCCTCATCACCACCTATGTCACCAATAAACTTCAAGAACTCGCACGAGAAAAAGGCATTCCCATCCAATTCATCTACGTCAACTGCAAAATGAAGAGGGTCGCAGACACAGAATACAGGATCATCGCACAACTCGCCAAAGAGTTCGGCACAGACATTCCAGCAACAGGCCTTCCTACGGATGAAGTCTACAAAATCTTCCTTAAAAAAATAGACGAACAGAAAAAACTCCTCATCATTACCCTTGATGAAATCGATCAACTTATCAAAAAAGCAGGAGACGAAATCCTCTACAATTTAACACGAATTAACTCAGAACTCAAAAACACAGAAATCGCCCTCATCGGCATCTCTAATGACCTTCTCTTTATGGATAACATCGACCCAAGAGTCAAGAGTTCCCTCAACGAAGAAGAAATTCTTTTTCCCCCATACAACGCGCTTCAAATCCTTGACATCCTCAAACAACGCTCCAAAGAAGGATTCAGAGAAAACACCGTCCAAGAAGGCGTTGTAGAAAAATGCGCAGCCTACGCCGCACGCGAACACGGAGACGCACGCAGAGCGCTTGAACTTTTAAGGGTCGCCGGGGAACTCGCAGAACGCAAAAACAAAAACAAACTCACTATCGAGGACATCGACGAAGCAGAAGAAAAAATCGAACGCGACAAAGTCCTTGAAGTCATCCACACCCAACCCAAACATTCCCAACTTACCTTACTGGCTATTCTCAAAATCTCGGAGCTCACCAAAGAGCAAGTTCTCACAGGAGAGGCTTACGACATTTACAGAGAACTCTGCCCGCCAGTGCGACTCAAGCCCCTCACCCAACGCCGCATCTCAGATATCATCGCAGAACTCGACATGCTCGGCATCATCAACGCTAAGGTTATCTCCAAAGGAAGATATGGAAGAACCAGAGAAATCAAACTCGCCATTCCTCCCTCCACTATCGCCAACATCAAGAGATCCCTTGAAGAAGGACTTAACCTCACTCTATGAACAAACAAGAAATCATCAGCAACCTTCTCGAGAGGCATATCCTTATCACACCAGACCTTCTCGCTCACCTTCCCGAAGATATCGACAGCCAATATCTTCTCGAGCTCGCGACAAAACATCTTACCCAACCCCATCTTGTTCTCAACAAAGAAATCTACTCCACCTATACTGAAAACACCGTTCTCCTCCAAGAACCCCCCGCTCAACTACACCCCCCGCAACGGCCTCTTCCAACAACAGAAACGCAGCCTTTTCCCAATGAGGCGCGCGTCACTATCCTCAAATCCTACACCAAAGAACCAACAACGCCCAGCGTCCAAGACTTTGTCAACTACTTCAAGAGTAGATACGAGGCACTCAAAAAAATCCTCCTTGGCAGACCAGAACTCCAAAACAGCATCTCCATCAGCAGAGCCTCCAAAAAACCAGAACGAGAACACGTCAGTATCATCGGCATGATCACAGAAAAAAATACAACAAAAAACGGCAATATCATGCTTACTGTAGAAGACCCAACAGGAACTATCAAAGTTTTAATCACAAAAACCAAACAAGATCTCATAGAACAAGCGCAAGACCTTGTTCTCGACGAGGTGATCGGGATTGTCGGCACCACAGGAAACGCCATCCTCTTCTGCAATACCTTTCTTTATCCAGACGTGCCTCTCACCCACGAACTCAAAAAATCGCCAGACGAAGTTTACGCGGTCTTTGTCAGCGATATCCACTTCGGCATCAAGAGCTTTCTCGAAGAAGATTTCACAAAATTCATTCAATGGCTCAACGGCGAATACGGAACAGAACAGCAACGCGACATCGCAAAAAAAGTACGCTACCTCTTCGTAGTCGGAGATATTGTCGAAGGCGTCGGTATTTATCCAGGCCAAGACGAGGACCTCAACCTCCTCGATATCTATCAACAATACGAACTCGCAACACATTACTTCTCTCAAATTCCAAGGCACATCAACATCATCATCTGTGGGGGAAACCATGACGCCATGCGCATCGCAGAACCACAACCTCTCTTTGACCCAAAAATCTCCAAAGGATTCTACACCCTCCCAAACATGACCATTGTCAGCAACCCCTCTCTTGTTAATATCCACGCCTCAGAGTACTTCCCAGGATTCAACGTCCTCCTCTACCATGGTTTTAGCCTTACCTACTACGCGGACAATGTTCCCAGTATCAGACAACGAGGAGGACAAGACCGTTGCGATTTAATTCTTAAGTTTTACCTCCAACGCAGACACCTCGCACCCACTCACGGCTCAACCCCTTACTTCCCAGACTCGCTCCAAGACCCCCTTGTCATTGACACTGTTCCAGACATTCTCGTTACAGGACACATTCACCGCATTGTTGCGGGAACCTACAGAAACGTGACAATCCTCAACAGCTCCTGCTGGGTTACCCAATCTGAAAATCAAGCACGGCGAGGAATCGTTCCCGACCCAGCAAAAATCCCACTCATCAACCTCAAAACAAGAGAAATCAAAATCATGAACTTCAGAAGCGACCATGACTGACAAAAGCCAATCTATGGAGCAGTACTTCGCAGCGCTTGATGCAGGCGTCAAGCGCTGCTACGCAGCAGCAGAACAAGCACGCAGCCAAGGATTTGATCCTGTCACAACAGTAAGCATACCTCTTGCCAAAAACATGGCAGAACGCGTCGAAGGCCTCGTATCAGTCGCAGCTCCAGCACTCAAAAACTCGGGCCTCAGCCAGCGTATCATAACACTTGAACAGATCCACGGAACACAAAACTGGAAAATCGCCTTCCTCGTCAGCCTCGAAGTCAGCCAACAAAAATTCTGCACCTTCCAAGACCAGCGAGAAGCCATGGAAGTAGGCATGCGCGTCGGCCTCGCCTACATCACCAACGGTGTTGTTTCCTCTCCACTTGAAGGATTCATCAGACTAGAAGTAAAAAAAAGAAAAGATGGACAAGATTATTTGTGCCTCTACTTTGGAGGACCAATCAGAAGCGCAGGAACAACAGCAACCTGCATCTTCGTCGCAGTCTGTGATTATGTCAGGCTGAACATGGGCTACAAGAGCTATGACCCAACGGAAGACGAAATCAAACGCACCTACTCGGAAATGGAATATTATCACGAAAGGGTCACCAACCTCCAATACTTTCCCTCAGAACAAGAAGCAGCATTCCTCACAAGGCACCTCCCTCTTCAAATTGATGGAGACCCCAGCGAAAAGATAGAAGCCCCTAACTACAAAGACCTACCACGCGTCAGCACAAACTTCCTGAGAAATGGATTCTGCCTTGTCATGGCGGAAGGCCTTAGCCAAAAATTCTCCAAGTTCTGGGGAAAATTCTCTAAATGGTATCAGGAAATAGGGATGAGTCATTGGGTTTTTCTCGAAGACTTCGTCAAACTCCAGAAGGACATCAAGAGCAAGGGCGCAGCAAAAAAAGATACTGCCCTCAAAATCCTTCCAGATTACACCTACATCAAAGACCTCGTCGCAGGAAGACCAATCTTAGGACACCCCCTTAGAGCAGGCGCCTTCAGGCTTCGCTATGGAAGAACCCGCACCTCAGGCTTCTCCTCAGACGCACTCCACCCAGCCACAATGCACATCCTCGACAATTATATAGCAATCGGAACACAACTCAAGAGCGAACGACCAGGCAAAGCAACGGTCATCAGCAGCTGCGACACCATTGAAGGACCAATCGTCAAACTTAAAGACGGCAGCGTCGTTCTCGTGGAAGACATCGAGACCGCAAAAAAAATAAACAAAGACGTCGAGGAAATCCTCTTTGCAGGAGACATCCTCATCAATTACGGAGACTTTCTCAACAGGGGCCACGTCCTCGCACCAGCAGGATACTGCAATGAATGGTGGGCACTTGAGTTCGAGCAAGCACTCGGAACAAACACCACCCTCTATGAACACCTTTTAAAAAACCCAGCCACAACTTTTGTCAGCTGCCAAGAAGCTGTCACCCTCTCAAAAACTTACAACATTCCCCTTCATCCCCGATACACCTACCACTGGGCAGACCTCACCAAAGAACACCTTGCAGCCCTCGCAACATGGCTCGACCACGCAGTCACCAAGCCCAATAAGATTATCATTCCCTTTACCTCCTTCTCAAAAAAAGAACCAATCAACGACCCAAAACGAGCACTCGAACTCTTAGGCTTACCACATAAGTTTGTAACCAACGAATACGTCGTTATCGAAGAAGACTGGGCTCAAGCACTCAGAGCGAGCCTTGGCTTTTTAACAAAAGCCTACTCACTCAAAAACCTTCTTCAAAAACTTGAGCAAGACAAACCCCTCCTTGATATTCTCAACGAGATTTCAGAAGTACCCCTCAGAGACAAGTCAGGGCTGTACATCGGCACGCGCATGGGCAGACCAGAAAAAGCAAAGATGCGCAAACTCACAGGAACACCACACTCCCTCTTTCCTGTCGGAACAGAAGGAGGAAGACTCAGATCCTTCCAAAGCGCACTCAAGGCAGGAACAGTCACCGCAGACTTCGCGCTTTTCTACTGCGCTCAATGCCAGCGCAGAGAAATAGGAAGAACCTGCATCATCTGCAATCAACCCACACAACCCCACTACCACTGCAAGACCTGCGGCATCATCAACAAACAATGCGCCCATGATCCTCTCACTTACGCGAACATCGCCTTTGACATCAATGAGTATTACAACGCAACACTCAAGAGACTCGGCCTTCGCAACGCACCCCCCCTTGTCAAAGGCGTTCGCGGCGTCTCAAACAAAGATCACTACCCCGAGCCACTCGCCAAGGGTATCCTCAGGGCAGCACACAACATCTACGTCAACAAAGACGGAACCACCCGCTATGACATGACAGAAATGGCAATCACCCACTTCAAACCCAAAGAAATCGGAACAAGCATTGAACAACTCAAAGAACTTGGATATATCACTGACTGTTACGGAAACGAACTTACGAATCAAGAACAAATTCTCGAACTCAAATGCCAAGACCTTATCCTTCCCGCATGCCCAGACTCCCAAGACGAACCAGCAGACCAAGTACTTTTAAACGTCGCTAATTTTGTCGATGATCTTTTAGAAAAATTCTACCATCAACCAAGATTTTATAACCTCAAGGCCAAACAAGACCTCGTAGGACACCTAGTCATCGGATTAAGCCCACACACCGCAGCAGGCATCGTCTCTCGAATCATCGGCTTCTCAAAGACACAAGGGATGTTTGCCCATCCTTTGTTGCATAGTATTATGCGGAGAGACGTAGATGGTGATGAGGCTGGAGTCATGCTCCTTATGGATGCATTCCTAAATTTTTCAAGAGAATTGCTAAGCAACCATCGCGGAGCGACCCAAGACGAACCCCTTGTTCTCACTTCTCATCTTGTTCCGACAGAAGTAGATGATATGGTTTTTGATATGGATACTGTTTTCAAGTATCCTCTTGAATTGTATGAAGCAGCGGAATCTTACAAGCCAGCATCAGAAGTCAAAATTGAAACACTTAAGTCCAGGCTTAAAACTCCAGCACAATATGAAGGATATGGCTTCACCCATCATACAAACGATATCAACGCAGGCGTCAGATGCAGCAGCTACAAGACCATTCCCAACATGGAAGGCAAAGTTCTCGGCCAGATGCGTCTCGCAGAAAAACTCAGAGCAGTAGACACAGCAGATGTCGCAAGGCTTGTCATCGAACGACACTTCATCAGAGACATCAAAGGAAATCTCAGAAAGTTCTCTATGCAGGAATTCAGGTGCGTTGATTGCAACAAAAAATACAGAAGACCACCTCTCAAAAGCATATGCCTCGAATGCAGCGGAAAATTGTTGTTCACCATCTCAGAAGGATCCGTCATCAAATACTTAGAGCCATGCATCAGCCTCGCGGAAAAATACGAGCTACCCGCTTATTTAAAACAAACACTAGAACTCACCAAACAACGTATCGAACTCTACTTCGGAAAGGAAAAAGACAGACAAGAAGGCCTAGGAAAATGGTTCGGCTGAAATCCTTTGTTACATTAAACTCTCCTCTATCAACTTTTCAAATTCTTTTTCAAA
>DASRUL010000031.1:0-45792 GCA_035655455.1 Candidatus Nanoarchaeia archaeon
AAAAGCGAATACGATGAACGATTCAAAAATCTTGAGGACTACCTCAAGTTTTATAATCAAAAACGACCCCACCAAAGCTTAGGATACTTGACACCGATAGAAAAACTAACCAAGTGTGCAAACAATACGGTTTAGCATAGAAATCACATATTGCATAAATTACTTCAAGAATATCAGCGAGCTCTTCTTCATTTGAATCTTTTAAAAATTCATCAACTTCTTCTTGAAGTTTAGCTTTAAGTTTTTGCCGATATTCTTCATCAGAAGCAATATGCGTAATTGGAACTGCTCCTTTACTTTTGATTATTTCAGGAATTTTATCTCTGACAAGCTTGTTGTATTTCATAATAATAATTAGTTAAGAGGCGGATTTTATAATTCTTTTGGCTGTTTTGCAATTTCGTATAACATGTATTAAGCGTAGTTTTATTACGCTTAATACAGGAATATGCCATAAAATACGAAATTTTATATATCTGGATGTTTTTTACACTTCTGCATGAATGCGACCACATCTTCCGCCTCAGAAATAGAAGCTATTGTCGTTCAAGAATGCAAACTTAAGGGTTATTCGCAAAAAACAATAGATAATTATCTACATCATATCAAAAGATTTGCTTTATCTGGAAAATCACCAAGAGAGTTTCTTCTCGCGCTTATTGAAAAAGGCGATTCTGACGAGACAGTAAGATCCGCAAGTTTTGCAATTAAATTTTATCTTAACACAATCAAAGAAAATAGTTCCGAAATTCAAGATATTCTAGATAACCTTCCAAATCTCAAAAGGGAGAAGAAGCTTCCTGTAATACTCTCTAAAGAAGAGATTGAATCGCTTATTTCAGCCACAAAAAACATTAATCATCGGTTAATTATTCAAGTAGGATATTCAGCGGGTTTACGAATTAGCGAGATAATTAACCTTAAATGGCAGGACATTGATTTTGACAGAAACCTTATTCATTTGAAAAGAGCCAAGGGAAAGAAAGACAGAATAGTCATGCTCTCTTTGAAAGTTAAGGGGTCTTTAATGAATCTAACGCCCAACAAAGAGGGATATGTATTCTTGACTAACAGGGGTGGCAAATATACACAAAGGACAATACAGAAAATTATAGAAAATGCAGCTATGAAAGTAGGGTTAAGAAAGAGTATTACTCCTCATACTTTGAGACATTCGTTTGCAACCCATCTCTTGGAAAATGGGACTGATATAAGGTATATTCGAGATTTATTAGGTCATTCAGATATTAGCACAACGCTAATTTATACAAAAGTTTCAAACAAAAACATTCGTAATATTAAAAGTCCGTTAGATGATTGATTTACCAACTTCTTTCTCTCGCACAAATATTGGAAAGAGATGGCGGGTTTCATCCCACAGATAAATCTGTGGGTATTCGCCCTACGATTTTATAAAAAATAAGTTTATATACTCCAGATAGATAGATTCCTTCAATGAATATACAACAATTCTTTACTTTCAGCTGGATTAAACTTATTATCATTCTGTTTTTAGAAGGATTTTTACTTTTTATGAGAAATCTTTTCCAACCCATATGCAAGCTGTGCGCTCCACCACCTGCTTACTGCGCTCCTTGCATATCCCCCCTCCAGACGAAAATTAATTTGTTGATGCTTCTTGTTTCGCTCTATTTCCTTATTACAATTGTTTACTCTCTTTTTCAGAAGTTTAAAATAAAATAATTTTTCCTTGCTTCAAGAATGGGCTCAGCCCTAAAGGAGAGCGTGTTCTTGCGACTACTGGATATAAAATCTTATTCAAAACATTTAAGAAGAAAAAGAAAATGTAAACCTCATGCTCAACGTCAAACCCTACAAACAGCAAGAGGCTTACTGCGGACCAGCATCGCTTAAGATGGTCCTTGACTACTATGGTATTAGAAAAACAGAAGAAGAACTCGCCAAACTCTGCAAAACCACAAAAAAAGGGGGAACATCAGCGAAAGACATCTTAAGGGTAGCAAACCACTTTGACCTCACTGGCTTTATCAAAGACCACGCAACACTCAACGACCTCAAAAAATACGTCGTTCAAAAAAGAATACCAGTCATCGTCAACTGGTTCTCAACAGATGAAGGACACTACTCCCCTGTCATCCATATCGATGAGAAAACTATCTGTCTTCAAGACCCAGAACTTGGAAAAATAAGAGCCATGAGCTTAACAACTTTCAAAAGAGTCTGGTTTGACTTTTTTGGAGACTACCTTCGCTCAAAGAAAGATATTATTCTTAGAAGGATGATCGTGTTGTACAAAAATAATACCAAGCAATGAGCATTCGCCTCATCCTCACACTCTCAACTTTTCTCCTCCTCATCCTCGGACCACTCACCCTCGTCTCACTAGACAAAGAGTTTTATTTTGAAAGGTTCCAACACTACTCTTTATATGACCAGTTTCAAGAAGACCCAGCCACCATCAATAACCACTTCGAACAAGTCCTAGCATACCTTCAGGATGATACCAAAGAACTAGAAACGCCCTTCTACAATAAAAAAGAAAAACAACACCTCCAAGACGTGAAAAAACTTTACATAACAAGCAGAACGCTTCTCGCGATCGCAGCAATCCTCTTCTTCTCCAGCGCCCTCTTTCTCCTTAAAAAAAGAGACTACACCACACTCAATCAATCCCTCCTCATTGGAGCAGCATCCACTCTTATTATCACCCTTCTCATCGCAGCCCTCAGCATCATCGACTTTGAACACAGCTTTATCCTCTTTCATAAGATCCTGTTCAGTAACAATCTCTGGATCCTTAACCCTGAAACAGACAATCTGATCAAAATGCTTCCTCAAGAACTATTCAGCGACATAAGCAAGAAGATTTTTCTCATCACTTCAGCAATCTCAACCTTTATCCTTTTGATAACAATCGTCACCAGAAAAAAACTCAAGAACTCACAGAACTGTCGAGCGTAAATTCAATTTTGTTTCAGAAACACTATCATTCTTCTCCATCCCTTAACCTACAACCATTTTCTTTTAAGTACTTTAACAGATCATCAGGAGCGTGAGCTCTCACTTGCAGTATGTTCCTTCCATTAACAACCACCGCGCCATCATGAGCAACATACCCCAAATCAAGAAAAGGCCCGTTCTGATCCATAGCCTCACGATAATCAAGAACAGCAAGACCGCTCTCAGGTTTTATCATATCCCTCACTTTTCGATAGACAAGACCAAATCCATCTTCAAAATACCGCATTGCTTGACGCGAAAACACAAAATCAAACGCTTCTTTGAAACGATGATCTAAAGGTATCATTTCAAAATCCCCTTCGACAAACTCATCCAACGAACAATGCTCTGGAAGCAGCGCAAGATCAAACCCAACAACCTTTACTCTTTCTCCAAAAAGGGCTTTTGTCTCATACAAAAAACGACCAGTTCCACAACCTACATCTCCAATCTGAACATATTCTTGAGCTTCTACTCTTTTGCCAATCATTCCTGGAATATCTAGCTGAAAAGACTGTATATATGCTAGTAAACCCGCATTAAAAAATATGCCTTCCTTTAATGTCTGTAATCCTGTCCTCCCATATTTTCTTAAGAATTCTGGAAACTTCTTCTTCAGCTCTTCCGGATCTTCAGGAATAATCTCATAATCATTCCCTCTTCTAATCCTTTCTAAAGCCTCTGCCAAAGCAAGCAAATGAATAAAATCCTCACTCATTTTCAAACCCCTCAAGCGTAAAATCCCTCTGCTTCGTCTCAGGAACATCCTTGTTCTTTTCCAAAAACTCCTTCAACTCAGCCTCATTCACCTCAGGGGCCTTCACCTCCTGATGAAACTCATACGTTCCTGAAAGATCCTCATCAAGACTGACCTCCTCCCTCAACCCGCCATTCTCCTCCCCATTCTCCTCAGCGGAAGGCGTCTCATCAGGCTTGAAATCAGAAACCTTTCCCTCAAGAGCATCTTCAGACAACACCTTGACCACGTTCATAACAGCATCTCCTTCCTCCAACTTCATCACGCGCACACCCTGAGAGTTCCTGCCGACAACAGAAATCCCAGCAACAGGCATCCTAATCAAGATCCCCTTCCTTGTCACACAGAGAATCTCGTCATTTTCCTCCACAATTTTAATCGCAGCAACAAGCCCATTCTTCTCAGTGGACTTTATATTAATCACCCCAGAGCCACCCCTGTTAATTAAACGATAATCATTTACTTCGCTTCTTTTTCCAAAACCTTTTTCTGTCACTGTCAAGACAAAAGGAGCGTCACAGGTCTCCATCGCGACAATCTCAGAATCACGCACGCTCATTCCGCGCACACCAATCCCGGCACGACCAACAGCGCGAACATCCTCCTCCCTGAAACGCACCGCACGCCCATTCTTCGTCGCAAGAATCAACTGCTGAGCGCCACTTGTCAATTTCACCGTCACCAAGCTATCATCCTCTCTCAAGGTAATGGCTATGATCCCTCCCTGCCTCGGCCGCCCATACTCCATCACCGATGTTTTTTTCAAAACGCCTTTCCTCGTCGCCATCACCAAAAACTCATTCTCCTTAAACTCCTTCATCGAAATAACAGCGCTTACCTTCTCACCCTGCCCTAATCTCAATAAATTAACAATCGCTGTCCCCTTCGCATACCTTCCAGCCTCTGGAACCTGATACGCTTTCATCCAATGCACCTTTCCCCTACTCGTGAAAAACAAGACCTGATTCAGGCTTTCAGCAACAACCATGTGCTCAACAAAGTCAGTATCATCCTTGGTCTCAGCGGCAATAATCCCCTTCCCGCCACGCTTCTGCGCCTTGTAGGCCTCCAGAGGAATCCTTTTCACGTAGCCGGCATTCGTCAAGGTAATCACAACCTTCTCATTCTCAACAAGATCCTCATCCTCCAACACCTCCTCATCGCTTTCCACAATCTCAGTCCTTCTCTTATCACCATACTCATTTTTAACGCCAACAAGCTCATCTTTAATAATCCGATACACCCTCTGCTCAGAAGCCAAAATCTCCTTCATCTCAACAATAAAAACCAGCAACTGCTCATGCTCCTCCAAAATCTTCTGCTGCTCCAACGCAGCCAACCTGCTCAACCTCATCTCTAAAATAGCGTTCGTCTGAAGCTCTGAAAGAATATAATTCCTCATTAACTCCCGCCGAGCAGCCTCAACATCCTTACTCCTCTTAATTAACACAACAACAGCATCAATCTCCTTCAACGCGATCAACAACCCCTGAAGAATATGATCCCTCTCCTCAGCCTTTCTTAATTCATATTGCGTTCTTCTCGTAACAACCTCCTTTCTGTGCTTGATAAACTCAGAACAAATATCCCTCAAATTCAATACCCTCGGCTCGCCATCAACCAACGCCAAATTAATAATCCCAAAACTTGTTTGCAACTGCGAATACTTATACAACTGATTCATGACCAACTTTTCATCAAATCCTTTCCTCACCTCAACAATAATCCTCATTCCCTCACGATCAGACTCATCACGAATATCAGAAATACCCTCAATAATCTTTTCTTTCACAAGCGTCGCAATCTGCTCAATCAACAAGGATTTATTCACCTGATACGGAATCTCAGTAATCACAATCCTCCTTTCCTCAATCTCAGCCTTCGCCCTCACTAAGACTTTTCCCCTTCCCGTTCTCAAAGCGCTCCTAATACCGCTCGTACCAACAATCATCCCACCAGTAGGAAAATCCGGACCCCTCACCAGACTAAACAATCGCGCGTCCTCAACCTCAGGATGCTCAATCAACAAAATAATAGCGTCACAAACCTCACTCAAATTATGCGGAGGAATATTCGTCGCCATCCCAACAGCGATACCAGAAGAACCGTTCAACAACAAATTCGGAATCTTCGAAGGCAACACTATCGGCTCCTTCAAACTATTATCAAAATTCGGAGCGAACGCGACTGTCTCTTTCTCGATATCCTCCAAGAGTTCTCCAGCAATCTTACTTAACTTTGCTTCAGTATACCTCTGGGCCGCCGCCCCGAACTCTGTCGAATTATGAACAAAAACCCCACAATCCAATAAAAAATTATGATGTTCCTTTACAGTTAGATCATACACATCCTCTTTATAATTTAAAAACTTAACACTAATAGCGCAGTGGTTGTATTCTTTAGCTAAATAAATCATTTCATTTAGATCTTTAAAATGTTTTATCGCGTTTTCAAATCTTGGAAAACAGTTATTTATTCTATTTTGATTATAAGTTTCCCCATTTACGTTCTTTTCTCCAAGAGATAATATTAGCCTGTTAGTGTAATATAAAATTTTATTTTTAATAATTTTATTCTTATACTCTTGATTTTTCCAATTTATTCTGTGAGCCGTTGCAGCTTTTTGCGCAAGCCTTTTCGGATAAGTAGGATCTATTTTTAATCTTTGAATACTTCTTTCTTTAGTTAAGCTTGTTATTTTTTTTCTAAAATTCTTATCTTCCCACTGTTTTTTTGTTTTGTTTTTTTGTTTTGTTTTATAACTTTCATCTTGCCATGCTTTTTTAGCAATATCACTGTGATGATTATAATTTTCATTTATGAATTTTGAACGATATTCTTTATTATCCCATAACTCTTTGCTCCTTTTTGAAATTAACTTTCTAGCATCAGGATTTTCTTTGTAAAACTTTTTAAGAGTAAGAGACCTTATCTCTCCGACACTCATATTTTCAGAATAATATTCCTTTATCCCCTGTGCTAATTTGTCCTTATATTCTTGACTTTGCATAACCTCTTTCATTTTATTGATTATAGAACTTCTTTTTTCAACATCAGACCACATATTTTTTGACATTTTTGAGATAAATTCCCTTCTCTCAGGATGCTCTTCAAAATTCTTTTTAATTTTTTTAGATAAGTTCTTTTTTAATTCTTGACTTTTCCATATTTCTTTTCTTTTAATCACTTGGTTTTTTATGAATTCTTTATCTTTATTACGCGCAATCGTTCTAATCCTAAGTTGCTCCAGGTGTTCCGGATTATTTCTGTAGAAATTCTTTACTCCTTCAGATTGTTTTTTTCTAAAATCTTCACTTTTCCATAATAGATTTATATGATCATTATGTATCTTTGTATGCTCGTTCCAACTTATTCTTTGTATATTATCTGGATTGTTATTAAACTTGTTAAAATCTTCATGATGCCTTACAGGACCATCTGCGGAATTATAAACTCCTTTATTCAAATTATAGTTATCTGCTATTTCATGAACAAAAACATATTTTTCTTTTTTATTATCCTTTATCATTAAATATTCTTTTAATTCAGTATTACCCCTTATTGGGCTTAATTTAAAATATCCTGGCATTAAACTGTCTTCAGGTGTTAAATCTTTAGCTTCTTTGTATTCTAAATTCTTTAATAAAAATTTATGATCTGGAGTGCATCTAATTTTTTCTCCAGTATCTAATGTCACTTCTACTAATTCCGTTTCTTTTTTCGTCAATCTAGGGTTTGTTGCTTCTCCAATTACAACCTCGCCATCTCTATTTATTGAATATACGTAGAATATTTGATTTCCTTTATAGTTTTCGCAAAGCTCTTTAAAACTTTTTGAAGTCCCATCTAATAATTTAATTTTAGTATCACTGGTAAAACAACCGAAATTACCTTGACCTTGAATTAAAGGATACCTCAGATTAAACTCCTGCGCCATTCTCACCAACGCCTCATAGATCGCAGAATCACCATGAGGGTGGAATTTTCCCAACGCTTCTCCAACAATTCTCGCGCATTTTTTGAACGACTTATTATGCTGCAAACCCATCTCGTGCATCGCAAACAAAATTCTCCTATGAACAGGCTTTAACCCGTCTCTCACATCAGGCAGCGCTCTCCCAACAATAACGGACATAGAATAATCTAAGTACGCCTGCTTCAACTGATCCTCAACAATTACTCTCTGAATCTGATTGTCGTCCGCCATTTATTCAATTCCTTCCTTTCTATAATTGTAAAAAGCTATTGCTCCTTCATAACACCGATGAAGTCTTTGTCGCGAAGGACTAATTCTCTTGCATAAACCCTTAGATTTAGGACGTGTTTCCTCAAAATATCTGTCACACTCTTCAAGTTCTTTTTCTGCACCTTCTAAATCTCTATTTAAAATTAAATGATATAACCTACTTAAACGCGCTTCTAATTTTAGCCTTTCTTTCGTCTCCATTCTTACACATCCAAATTCTTCACAAACTTCGCGTTCGCCATGATAAAATTCTTTCTCGGCTCAACTTCCTCACCCATCAACATCGAAAAAATCCTGTCAGCCTCGACAGCGTCCTCAATCGCCACCTTTTTCAAAAATCTTACCTTCGGATCTAAAGTCGTCTCCCACAACTGCTCAGCGTTCATCTCACCAAGACCTTTATACCTTTGCACGTTCACTCCTTCACCAAGCTCTTGTAATTTCGCAGCAAGTTCAGCGTCGTTATACACATACAAAGAAGTCTTCCCTTTGCTTATCTTGTACAACGGAGGGATCGCCAAATAGATATGGCCATTCTCCACAAGCTGACTCATGTACCTATAAAAAAAAGTTAACAACAAACAAGAGATATGAGCACCATCAACATCCGCATCAGTCATAATAATAATCTTATGATACCTTAACTTCGCAAGAGTAAACTCGTCGCTAATCCCGCACCCAATAGCGGTGATCATCGAAATAACTTCGTTATTCTTAAAAATCTTATCCAACCTCGCCTTTTCCACATTCAAAATTTTTCCTCTCAACGGCAAGACAGCCTGCGTCTTCCTATCTCTTCCATTTAAACATGTGCCTCCAGCGCTGTCGCCTTCCACCAGGAATAATTCGCATTTCGCAGGATCGCGCTCCTGACAATCAGACAGTTTTCCAGGCAATCCTCCGCCGTTCAATGCGCCTTTTCTCCTCGTTAGCTCTCTCGCTTTCCTCGCAGCTTCTCTCGCTTGAAACGCGTTCACACACTTATCTAGAATAACCTTGGCGACACTAGGATTTTCCTCAAAGAAACTTGTCAAATACTCAAACGTCAACGTATCAACAACCCCTTTAATCTCAGAATTCCCAAGCTTCGTCTTTGTCTGGCCCTCAAACTGCGGATTCTGCACTTTCAACGACAAAATACACGTAAGGCCTTCCCTTACATCCTCACCAGAAAGACTCAACTCAGCAATCTTTTTCTTCTTAATATAATTATTCACAACTCTCGTCAACGCAGTACTAAAACCAGTCAGATGCGTTCCACCCTCATGCGTATTGATATTATTCACAAAACTAAACACGTGCTCATTGTAAGAATCGTTCCACTGCATCGCGATCTCAACAACAGCGCCATTGCTCTCCTTATGCAAATAAATAACATCCTTATGCAATACTTGCTTTCCCTCATTCAAATAAGCAACAAACTCCCTAATCCCGCCTTTGAAAAAAAATGTCTTCACCCCATGAGGCTCTGTTCTCTCATCCTCAACAGTCACCTCAACACCAGGATTCAAAAACGCAAGCTCCCTTAACCTATTCGCGATGATATTAAAATCAAATATTGTCTCTGTGAAAATCTTTTCATCAGGCGAAAACGTTACAGCGGTGCCAGTCTCTTCTAAAGGACATTCTGCACCCATTCTTAATTCATACAATGGATTTCCACGCTCATACTCCTGTACAAAGACCTTTCCTTTTTGTCTCACTTCCACTTTCAATCTTTTGCTCAACGCATTTACCACAGAAACACCAACGCCATGCAAGCCCCCAGAAACCTTATACGTGTTTTTGTCAAACTTTCCGCCAGCATGCAACACAGTCAACGCTATTTCCACACCTGACTTCTTTTCCTCAGGGTGGATGTCTGTTGGAATCCCCCTTCCATTGTCAACAACTGTTACCGTATTAGCCTGATGAATCAACACCTTAATCTTATTACAAAAACCAGCCAAGGCCTCGTCGAAACTGTTATCAGTAAGCTCATAAATCAAATGATGCAAGCCTCTGCTGTCCGTGCTCCCCACATACATTGACGGCCTGACTCGAACTGCTTCTAGACCCTTCAAAACCTGAATACTCGCCGCAGTGTAGTCTTTCTTTTCCATCCTAGAACCTCTGAAAAAGGAAGCACTGAACCTATAAAAGAGTTTCTCAGGCTAAAAGTGCATTTAAACGCATCATTAAGGCTTATAAACGGTGTTTTCTTGTTGAAAAATGCCTCTCAATACGGCTTAAAACCCTCAAGATTTAGCGTTAGAAGGGGTGAAAAACAAGTGTTTATTCTCCTAAAAACAAGTTCTAAGAAAGGGCTTCTATGGGTTGAGAATTCTCTAAGATTTTGGAAAATTGTAAGAAAAATAAGTTTTATAACGCTGCTGTTTACTTCTGTTAAAGAAAGCATAGAAGAACTCGACAAGACAACAACCATGAAAACAATCATTTTAGACACCAATTTCTTAATCAACTGCACAAAGTTTCACATCGACCTCTTCTCAGAGCTTGAAAGAATTCTCACCGCCCCCTACAAGATCGCTGTTTTAGAACAAACCCTTCAAGAACTTGAAAAAGTCAACCCGAAAGAACTCTGCCTCATCAAAAAATTCCTGGAAAACATCGAAGTCCTAAAAAAAGAAGGCATGAACGTTGATGACAGCTTAACAGCATTGTCCCATCAAGGAGCCATCATCGCCACCCAAGACAAAGCACTCAAAAAAAGACTCAAAAAACCACTTATCACCATCCGGCAGAAAAAATACTTAACACTCCTTGATTAAAACTACGCTTGATTCACATCAATACCTACAAAAGTCAAGCTCTTTGAACGAGATTGATGAACAAGACCGGCTTCGGGAGTTTTAGGATTTCTTTTATAAGCGCAGGGTGCAGGACAGTGTTAGACGCAACGAAAGAGTTTTTTAATCTTGAGGACCTGTCTTTATAGTCGAGAGGATTTCCGAGCAGGTCTGTAATTGTCCCTCCTGCTTCTTCCAGGATAACCTGCGGCGCGCACGTGTCCCATTTGCTTGCTTTGTAAGAAATATCGATATAAAACTCCGATAATCCTCTTGCGATTTTTATTATTCTCAGCGCTGCGCAGTCTCCTGTCATGTTTTCTTTTACTTGGAGTCTGGCGATTTTGTTGATGGGATGGTCTTTCTCTTCTGAAGGTTTGATAAAAGCGCGAGACTCTTCAATCGTGCAGATCTCGGTTGTTCTTATCGGCCAGACTCTTCCTTCTTTTTGCAAAAACGCCCCCTCTCCTCTCTTGGCAAAATACATCTCTCCCCGCGCAGGAGCATACACCACCCCCAAGACAGGCCTTCCTCTTTTGCACAGCCCAATGTTGACAGCAAAGCCATCTTCTTTCCTCAAGAACGTCTTCGTTCCATCAAGAGGATCCACCATCCAAACCCTGCCTAAAAAGTCAAAAGGAATACTCTTATTCTCTTCAGAAAGAATTTGATCTGCCGGAAACACGCCCGCTAATCTTTCCCGAATCCAATGGTCAGCTTCCCTGTCAGCCTCTGTTACAGGATCATATCTCTCTTTATCTTTAGAAACAGCCTTTACCTCCTTACGATAATATCTCAAAAGAATAGTTCCTGCTTCCTCGGCAATAACAATCACCTTTCTCAATGTTTCATCAGACTTTAAAAGAAGATCTGCTTTGGAAACTTTTCCCGCATGAGCTTTTTCCTCCAAGCTTATCAGCGTTGTTACAATCTCCTGAATGCTCCTGAGCTTCTTCTTGTAGTCTGTCCTTATCCTTTTTATCATAGGATCCCCAGGCTCCACCTCCCTGTCCAACTCAGCAAGCAACTTAAAGAAGAAAGCGCGTTTGTTCTCCATCTCTTGATCAGACAAAACAAGAAGAGAAAGGATCTTCTTACATATCTCAAGAAGAAGCTTGTTTTCAATGATTCTTCCTTTCAGTTCTCCAGAACGAGGCATAAACACAACATAGGCGAAGCGCTGCGCGAATTCTTCCACTCTTTTTATCGCCTTCTCCCGCAAAATCTTAATCCGCCACATACTATATCTTTCTGAAAAACCCATGCCTCTTCCCTCCCTGTTGCCTTATTTAAGCATTCTTGTAACGCTCTCTGTCGCAAGAACAGGTGATGGTTCTTAAGTCGAACGCGGGCGATGGGTAACATGGTTCTTTATAAATAAGCACCCACTAATAAATTCAAAATGAAACCAAGAGAAAAGTTTGATCTAATAACAATAAATCTCCAAAAGATAATCACAGAAGATGAATTAAATTCTAGGGCTTATTTTCTTAAAAATTAACCCTATAACTGCATTTCTTTCATTCCGCTTTCTCTGAAAAACTTTAATCTTTCTTTCAATTCTTCTTCCTTTAAGGAAAAACTTTCCGCTAGTTGTTCTAAGCTCAACCTTCCATTTTGTTGATTTTTATATAAAGCCGCTAGTAACTTTCTAGTCCTTTCATCACTCATAATCTCATAATGCGCCCTCAACGTCTTATACCCATCTGGATTTTCTGGACTTGCATGAATATCCTCCGGAAACAATTCGCTATAAGCAAGAAGCTCATCAGTTCCGCTTAATTGCATTAACATTTTATACAATTTGTTTCCATACTCCGCTCCTTCAATCTTTACCCATTCCATACTTTTATAATCTCCTTAGAACTTTAAATAACTACCGATGCGAAAAGATTACACATACCTTACTATTTATCATACTTCTACGGGAGAACCAATTGCAAAAATAATAGTCAGATTTGAGATTATCAAGAAAATTCCTCAATGGTCAACAGTACAATTAGAAGGCTTCGTTCTTGGAAAATGGATGCCTCTCCTACGTTACGATTATGCTCCAAAAGAAAAACTTCCTGTTCATATCAATAAAGAATACCTCGGCACTGACTATAAAGAAGAATCTCACTGCCATCCTACAAATCTTATTGAAGACGCCTTGAAAAAACTTGGTACTCTTACCGAAACACAAATCCTAGACTTTATCCAAAAGCGCGAAAAAGTCTTTCTCAAAGAAGGAAAATAAACCCGTCAAGATCCTCCAATAAGAACATTCCTTACATTCCCGCAAATTCAAGCAACGAACGCTTCCTCCCACCCTTACCCTCTCTTCAAAATAATCATAACCTTTATAAATAAACCGCTTTTAACGCTTCTTACCAAAATGTTCTACGAAGTTCGCGCAAAAACCCATGTCAGGGTGCCACCTTCAGCACTCAACGACGACACCAAAGAGGCAGTCCTCAAGCAACTCTCAACAAGTTTTGAAGGGTACATCAGCCAAGACGTAGGCTTCGCAATCGCAGTCACAGACATCCTCCACATCGGAGAAGGCATCATCATCCCAGGAGACGGCGCAGCATTCTACGAAACAGAATTCAATATCCTCGCCTACCTGCCAGAAATCCAAGAAGTCGTCTTGGGAAAAATCGCAGACATCACCAACTTCGGGGCGTTCCTCAACTTCGGGCCAGCAGAAGGCATGATCCACGTCTCCCAAACCATGGATGACTACATCAGCTTCAGCAAACAAAAAACCCTCACGGGAAAAGACAGCAAGAAAGTCCTCAAAATCGGAGACAAGTGCAGGGCGCGAATCATCGCCATCAGTTACAAAGACATCAGCAACCCAAAAATCGGACTCACCATGAGACAACCACACTTAGGAAACCTAAAATGGCTCGAAGAAGAACCAGTAAAAAAAATAACTAAAAAAACAAAGAAACAATAATGGCAAAGAAAAAAGCATGCAAAAAATGCAGGACTTTCGTCCGAGGCAACGAATGCCCCACCTGCAAGAGCACAGACTTAACAACAAACTGGAAAGGACGCGTCATCATCTTCAACCCAGAACACTCGGACATCGCTAAAAAAATGGACATCAAAGAAAAAGGAGAATACGCAATCAAAATACGATGAACCTAAAAAAAGAACAAGAACACAAACTTTTAGGAAGAAAAAGTCTTATTTACGAGATAGAACACGCTGGACAGGCAACACCCACCAAGAAAGAGATCAAAGAAACAGTCGCGTCAACAACAGGAACGCCTGCAGAAAAAATCACTATCAAGAGCGTCAAAACAAGATATGGAACAAACACCTCAACAATTCTCGCGCACCTTTATGAAGATGAAGCTGTCATGAGCCTGCTAGAACCAGCAAGAGGCAAAAAACCAGCAAAGACACAATAAAGATGGCAAAGAAAAAAGTCAATCCCCACAAAACCACCGCGATCTGGAAAAAATATAAGCTTGTCAATGGCAAGACTCAACGAGAACGAACCTGCCCAAAATGCGAGCCAGGAACCTTTCTCGCGCTCCACAAAGATAGGATTTATTGCGGGAAATGCGGGTATATGGAAAAGACAGGAAAATAAAATTATTCAAAGACTCTTACTTTAAGACTTGAAATTTTTTTAAAGTCTTTATCCAAGGTAATCAACTTTGCTTGTTCTACATTGCAAATAGAAGCAATAAAAATATCAACCCTATTAATCAGTTTCCCTTTTTCAGAAAGTTCTTTCTCAATCTTAGAAGATTCTCTTGCAGCAAGCACGCCAAAATCGAGGACTTTAATGTTGCTTAAAAACAAGTCAATGATCTCCGCCTCATTTTTGCGCTCACCTTTTTTTAGTTCATAAATACTAAAAACCGTTGTCGCTACTTCTTCTTTAATCTCTTCACTTATTTGTCTCCCTATTTGGGTTCCATGCAAAAGTTCGATGAGTATGGATGTATCAAGAATGAACATCTCTTTTCACAACATCCCGAGAAACTTCTTCCCTGATCTTCTTTATTGCAGAATGAAACTCTTTTATCCTCTCTTCATCACCCTTCAGAACACCAAACCATTCTTTTAAATTCATTTTTTTCTCCTTTCCCACTCTTCTTATGATATCACTAAAACTCTCATCCTTTTTCTTTAATCTCTTTAAGGCCTCATACGCATCATCCATAATCGTAATAGTTTTTACCATATGTTTAAGTGTATGTTTAAACTTATAAACCTTTTGTTGTATTTTTGTAAAAGAATTCTATTTTAGGTTGGTAAACACATTAAAGATGCAGTAAAAATCATAAGCTCTTAACTGATATTTTATAAAATATTAAGGTTTTTTTCTCGGAATCAGCGCTGTTCCTCTTGCATAGAACCGAACATCATACTGTGAATTTTGCACTGCAGATTCATTATAATTTGTTACAACCTCCGCGTCTGGATGGTTTTTTGATATTTGCTCTGCGAAATGTCGAGCCTGCAGATATACTTCTCTTGTCAGTAGGGGTGATATTAGTTTTTCATCCTGCCTTGCTCTTGATTCGGTAGGAGAAACAACAACAAAAACACCCTTTAATTTATAGTCAGAAAGGTTCTTCCCTTCAGACGCGCAATACTCCGCAGCAGAAGCGGTAAGAATCTTTTCCAACGGGAATGTTTTTTCGGCCATATTAAAAGTATAAAAACCCAAGAAGAAGGTTCCGAAGAATCTTCTCCCTGGGAAAAAGAGGTGATATTCATAGGAAGTATAAACTCCTATATAAATCTTTCGTATGCTTCCACTTAAAAATAGTAACAAACTGCTTAAGGCTTAAAAAACACGTCCCTAATGGCCCTATAATCAGTCAAGAGCCTATTAAAAGCCTCCATCTTCTCCACAGGCGAAAGCACAGCCTCTTGCTGCAACAGCCTATTTAAAGCCAAATACGCCTCAACAGCATCAGCATACTCCCCTTCGGCAAGCTTAGCCTCCAACTCCAAAATCCCTTGAAAAATCCCCTGAGGGTGCAGCATCCACAAAGGAGGCTTTGGCTGAGGCAAAGGGCGTAAAAACATATTAGATGTAGGGCCACTTCCAATAACCCTGCCTCTTTCCTGATGGCGCGCCAACGCAAGCTCGGTTGCCAAAACCTTCAACTCGCTCTCTTCATTTACCAAGAGATCAGGCCTTGCTCTTAACAAGCCCTCTTCAACCTCCCTAGCAACAGGTCTTACCAACTGAACTTTCACTCCACCTATATGCGACACCTCACGATGCAACAGCATGGCTTCCTTTTCTAGCAGTTTCAGCTGACGCACCTCATCCTTCCCAAAAAACTTTCTTGGAGCATCATACAACAACTCATTCACTCTCCGAGGAACTGGATGCACCTCTGGAAAAGAAACCTCTGCCCTTAAATGATGATGTCTCATTTTCTCCATCTGCCTCTCAAGCTTCCTCAACTCAGCAAGCTCACGAGCAGAAAATATCCTCTTTACAGCCTCTTGAAACTTCTTTCCATCAAGCTTCCTCAACAACACCTTCTCCTCAGGAAACTTCACCTCGACCCTCTTCGCGCCAGCATGCCTCGCATCCTTTACCTCAGCCTCAATCCTTCTCAACTCAGCAAGCTCAGGAACACGAACGCTCACCTTCCCAGCGCGATACATCTTTTTCACGCCCTTCTTAGGCCGTAATGAGCCTATAAACCTTTGCAAAAAACGTCGAAAACATTTATAAAGCACCATCCATCAAAAACAAGAATGAGCACCCTCAAGAGGATCAGCGCAAAGGGCTTCAAATCCTTCGCGAACAAAACAGAACTTGTCTTCCAAAACGGCTTCAACTGCGTTCTTGGCCCGAATGGCAGCGGGAAATCGAACATCGTAGACAGCATCTGCTTCGTCCTCGGAAAAAGCTCAGCCAAAGACATGAGAGCGGAACGGTCAGCACACCTCATCTACAACGGAGGAAAGAAAAAAAACCCAGCAAAAGAAGCAGAAGTCACCATCGTTTTTGACAACAACGAAGGAAAATTCCCCATCAAAGGCAAAGAAATAGCAGTCACAAGAACAGTCAAACAAAACGGAACAAGCACCTACAAAGTCAACGACCAAACAGTAACAAGACAACAAATCCTCGACGTTTTAAGGGCAGACAGGATTGACCCTGATGGACACAACATTGTATTACAAGGAGACATCATCCACTTCATGGAAATGAAACCCCAAGAACGAAGAATGATCATCGAGGAAATCGCAGGCATCTCAGGATTCGAAGAGAAAAAACAAAAATGCCTCAATGAACTCACAAAAGTAGACAGCCAACTCAACGAGGCGGAAATCATCCTCAAAGAGCGAGAAACAAACTTAAGAGAGCTTAAAAAAGAGCGAGACCAAGCAAGCAGATACAAAGAACTCCAAGAAACCATCAAAGATGAAAAAGCGACCTACCTTCACTTGCATATAAAAACAAAAGAAAGCAACATTTCAGAGATAGAAACAAGAAAAAAAGAGCTCGAAGACAAAATCCAAAAAACAACGCTAGAGATTGAAGAACACAAAAAAGCCATCCACACACTCCAAGAAGAAATCAAAAAAATAAACATAGACATCGAACAAAAAGGAGAGAAAGAACAACTCCTCCTCAGAAAAGAAATCGACAGCCTCAAAGAAGAACACATCAAGGCAAGAACACGAACAGAATCCTGCACCACAGAACTCAGCAAGATCAAAACAAGAAAACAACAATTACAAGAAAACATCACAGAACTTGAAGACAAGATCAAAACCCTCACAGAACAAAAAAAAGAGCTCGAAAACAAAACAACGACGCTCCTCGCAGAAGAAACGACACTCCTCAACAAAATAAAACAATTTAAAGAAAAACACGGCATCGAAACCAACCTCAGCTTGGCACTTGAAGCTTTAGAAAAAGAGGCAGACAACAACATCCATATCTATCAAGAAATACAACTTAAAAAACAAGAACTCATTAAAACCAAGACAAAACTAGAATTCCAACTCAATAACAACGAAGAAAAAACAAACATTTTCAAAGGAACAACAAAAACAAAAGAACTCGAAACCTTGAAAGAAAACAAAAACAAACTCAAAGAAACCACAACAACGCTCACCAGGGCGCTGAACGAAGACAGCTCCCACTCCATCATCTTAACAACAACAAGACAAAAGCTTAACGAGCTCGGTCAAGAACTCGCAAAACTCCAAGCAAGAAACATCAGCTTTTTAGAACGATCACACGCAGACCTCGCAGTCAAAAAAATCCTCGACAGCGGCATCAAAGGCATCCACGGAACAGTCTCCCATCTTGGAAGAGCAGACGCCAAATACTCGCTCGCGCTCGACGTAGCAGCAGGAGCACGCAGCCAAAACATCGTCGTTGACACAGACGCGACAGCCCAACGCTGCATCAACCACCTTAAGGAAAACAAATACGGCATCGCGACCTTCCTGCCCTTAAACAAGATAAAAACCAGAATCATCGAAGACCAAGTCAAAGGCCTCCTCAACGACAAGGCAGTGCACGGGCTCGCAGTCAACCTCATCAAACACAAACCAGAATACAAAAACGTTTTTTCCTATATTTTCGGATCAAGCGTCATTGTGGACAACCTCGAGGCGGCGCGAAGAATCGGCATCGGAAGAGCGCGCATGATCACCCTTGAAGGGGATCTGCTTGAACCGTCAGGAGCCATGATTGGAGGGTACAGAGCAGCAAGGCCCACCTTCAGCTTCAAAGAGACAAACTTGGAAGAAGACATCCAAAAGGCAGAAACTGAAATCATAAAACTCCAAAAACTCATCGATCATACAGAACAAAAAAGAACAGAAAACGACGTTCTCATCACAACACTGCGAGAACAAAGAGCCAACCTCGAAGGGAGCGTCATCACACTCGAAAAAAGCCTCAACCTCGAAGGCCTCGACATGGCCAACCTCCTTGAAGAAAAAAAATCCCTCATCCAAGAGCTCAAAACCAAAGAGCAAGAACTCAACAATCTCGAAAACAAAGAAAAAGGCCTCGCCAAAGAAGCAGAAGCCTTGAAAGCGAAAAAGACAATGCTCAAGGAAAAACTCTCAAGCCCAGAACTCGCGAAAACACTCGAAGACCTCGAAGGACAACGGCTGCCACTTAAAGAACAACTCGTGGAACTCCAAGCCGCCATCAAGAACATTGACATGCACGTTCAGAACATCCTGCTTCCAGAATCAGAAAAAACAAGAAAAATCATCAAACAACACGACGCAGAACATGAAAAATTCAACCAAGAACTCGAAAGCCTGCAAGAAATCATCAAAAAAAGAGCCCAAGAGCTCAAAACCAAAGAGCAAGAAGAATCAAAATTCCATACCAACCTCAAAGACCTCATACTAACAAGAAAAAAAATCGAAGATAAAATCCAAACAAAACAAGCAACCATCTACCGAGAAGAAGAAAAGACAAGCAGCGTTCAACAACGGCTCAACATCATCTCCATCGAACGAGCAAAAGCCATCGCAGAACTTGAGGGTTTACGCAAAGAATCCGAACAATATCTTGGGGCAACAATCAAACGCGGACACACCCTGGAGCAGCTAAAACTCAGCATCCACGACGCGGAAAAAGAACTCGCATCCATCGGCAATGTCAACCTACGAGCACTCGATGTATACGAGCAAATCGCGGAAGAACACAAAAAACTCACAGACAAAACAACAAAACTCCACACAGAAAAAGACGACGTTCTCAAAATGATGCAAGAAATCGAAGGAAAAAAGAAAGATATCTTCATGAAAACTTATAATGTGCTTGTTAAAAACTTCAAAACCATCTTCTCAAGCCTGACCACAAAAGGAGAGGCGCACGTCGAACTCGAAAACCAGGAAAACCCTTTTGATGGAGGCGTTGACATTCAGGTAAGGATTATAGGAGACAAAACCCTCGACATCAAGAGTCTCTCAGGAGGAGAAAAAACCTTAGCTGCACTCTCCTTCATCTTCGCCATCCAAGAATACTCCCCCTCACCCTTCTATCTTATGGACGAGGTAGACGCAGCCCTTGACAAGAAAAACTCAGAATTGCTTTCAAAACTCATCCAAAAATACAGCAAAAAAGCGCAATACATCGTTATCACGCACAATGACGCCATGATTGGAGAAGCAGACACCATCTACGGCATAAGCATGCAAGACGGCGTCTCTAAAGTTGTCAGCTTGAAAGTCTAACCTTACTTTACATATCTTCTCATCTCATTAAGAACATCATCAATAGTTTGAAGATCTCTCACAACAACGCTCACGGACAGCTCACCCTCCAAAACAAAGTCAGGATGATATTTCTCTAACCTGTCCTCAAGCTCCACCAATGCACGCTCTTCCATTAACGCTTCTTTTAATGTTTTTCCTTCAGAAGCACGAAAACAGACGCGCGTTCCCACCAACACTTCACGATCTCCTATAGTTGAGAATACGCCATCAACACTCACCACGCGCCCACGATCATCATCGCTATCGTAGATTATTAACGAACGCACTTTCTTTCCTTCATATATCCTTCCAGGAAGATACTCCCTTAAAAGTTGCTCAAAATCAAGAAACTGACGCGCCATTGAAACCCTTCAGCATCGCTTATCCCACTACCCTCTTAGCATTTCACCAACATCATTAAAGAATGCACTTGGTTTCCCTTTCATACCGATGATTAGCGTTACCGGAGGATACTCCATATCAAACTCCTGTTTATACCCCTTTAAATCTTTTTCAATCTCTCACTCTGCAAACAAATTCTCAGTTAGATCATCCATACTTTTCTGATCGGAACTACTCGTCATCATCATCCTCAGAAAAAAAATCTCCAACCTTCTTATGCGCGTCAGTTCTCACAATAATAACTATCAACAACACGAAAATAATAGCGCCGAGAATCCAATACCGATATCTCTCAAAGAAATTTGAAGAACTTCCCTCTTTCGCTCCATTTCCAACAACAGGCTCTGACTCATTCTCAGCTTGCAGCTTCACCTCCTCAACAATCTCAGGGGCAACAAACCATCTCTTCAACAGCGCTTTCAGCCGTGACCAGAACGAGCCCTCACTCGCCTGGGCTCCACCAATCACTGTCGCATCCTCCTTCACATCAGTCAAACGCACCCGCCACGACTTCGCGCCAAGAACAGTGCTGTCTTTCAAACGCGCAGCCACTTGAACATCAAACAATCCTGGACGCGCGCCAGCACCAGGAGCAACATACATATACACTGTCTCCGTCCTTCCAGGATCAACACTCACCACCGCAGGAGCCAAACTCACAAAAGTCGCAGCAGAACCACCAACAACAAGCTCATACTCAGCAGGCTCCAACCCTCTATTCTGCACAGTCACAGGAACCACCACATTTGAATCAAGGTACACCACAAGATCCTCGTACTGGCTTTCCAACAAAGGCTTGTAACACTCCTTCGTGTCAACAGCATTCACCACAAACACCGCGCTGTCAGAAACAGTCACCGCGCTCTCATCAGAGGCGTTTACCTTCAGCACAATATCATACGCGCCAGGCTGCACACTCTGCCCAGGATTTACTCTCAATGAAGCATTCCTCTCTCTTCCAGGACCAAGCTCGACCATTCCAGGAAGATCAGCACTTACCCACGAAGGACCAGTCACCGTCACCAAGTACTTTTTTTCCATAGTACCAGTATTCTTCAACACAACAGGATATGAACGTTCCCTGCCATTATTACACACCGTCACCTCTTTCTCAAGCACCTGAAGAGCAACATCATGACATTTCCTCACTCTTACCGCAACCTCAGCAACCGCCTTTTGGTCACCACGCTGCGGAATCACCTCCACCTTGACTTTAAAATCACCCTCAACTCCAAAGGCAGGAGCCATCACTATATTAAGATTTGTAGACTGACCTGCAAGCAATGTTAAGGTGTTTTTGTCTAACACGACCCATGAAGGGCCACCCAAGCGAAGATCAAACGTGTTTGTCGTTGTTCCAACATTTACCACCTTCAATGGCACAACCTTTGACGTAGCCTCACAAAACTCCTGCGCTGTCTTTTCCTCAACTTCCACCCTAAAATCATAACAAGGCTGCACCTTCAACACAAAATTCAAGGATTCCACGCTCCTCCCAGAACTTCCACTCGCAATAACGCTTACTCCATACTCATTCGCAACAACAGGGGCAACCACATACGCAAAAACTGTCTTCGCCTCGCCAGAAGCAAGGCTCACCACATCATCACTCAAACTCACCCCTTCCTTCAACGGGCCCTCCACACGCACAATAAAATCCTCACGATAAACACCAGCATTTCTCAAACGCGCCTCGAACTTCACCACCTGGCCAGGACACGCGTTCCTCACAGGCTCAGCAGTCCCAAGCGCAGCACCAAAACAATCCTTTACCCTCACACCAAACGAAGAAGTCTTTACCTCTCCAGCACCAGCAGCAACCACCTCAAGATCATAATTTCCAGGAAGAACACCCTGTGTTGGGGTCACATAGGTGTACACTGCCTCTTGCTCTCCAGGACCAAGCACAACGCCAGTAGGAACCGTAGTGGACCAACCGCTCGCACTCCCCTTCCTTGAAAGCGTAAACTGCATCACCTCAGGATTGTCATTCCTCAGACTGCTCACAAACAAGCCAGTATCACGCGGACACAACTCCGCAGACGTTGCACCAGCAGCGTCGAGAGAAAACGCGCCAACACCACTTAAAGAAGAACACACTATCAAGAAAAAAAACAATGCTATAACTTTTATTCCTCGTTTTTCATTACTCAACTCTTTCCCCTCCCTTCTCTCTTTTTTTTAAAAAAAAGCCTTTAGTAGTAGGTTTTTCCCTCTACAGGCTCTTCAGGCTCTTCACCGCCAAGCTTCTTGACCAAGACCACAAGGCCTACGATAACCAAGATGATCAGCAAGACAATGAAAGCGACCTCAAGCACGTTCTTCAGCGTGTCGCTGTCTTCAGCAGCAGCCACGTTCAAGGTTAACGCCTTCTCGCTAACAACGCTTCCTTGGCTGTCTTTCACAGTCACAGTAAAGGTTCTCGCACCAGGCTGTGCTCCCTCATTCGGGCTCACAAATACGTTAAAGTCAACAGTCTTCTCAGCAGCAACAGTTTGCGTCTGAGGATCAACTCTTGTCGTCAAGCCAGCAGTTCCAGCAAGCTCAACCATGAAGGTTTTCGCCTCCGCACCAAGGTTCGCGACGCTCACCTTAAAGACAGCGCCCTTGCCAACCTCAGCACTCTGAGCTGTAGCATCAATATTCACGACTGTCTCAACGCTAGGTGCCGCAGGACTTTGCCTTGCACCTTTCACCATGATCTTTTGCGTGCTCTCTTCTTTTGTATGACCTCTATTATACTCAACAACAGTCTTCACCTCGTACTCTCCTTCCCGAGCATCCTCAGGGATGAGCAAGACAAGATCATTCGTTGACGTAGACGTTCTGCGCGTACCAAAGACGATCTTTTGATCTCTCAAGTCACGCACATCCTCTTCAGTAATCAACATATCAACATACTCGCTCGCAGCCACGCCAAGTGCAGGAATACTTACTGTCACCTTGATGCTCTCTTCAGTTCTCGCACCAAGATTCTCGACACGAACAGAAGCAAACAATGGCTGGCCAGCTCGCACATTTGTAGGAGGATTCAAGATCACATCAAACACACTTACTGCATGCCTGGATTCCTCAACTCTCAGTTTAAATTGGTATCTTTGACTTGTGTCATCATCAAACAACTCCACATTCAAGGTGTAGTTATCAGAGGCATCAATATCCTTAGGAATCTTCAGGACAACACGCTCACTGTCTGAAACGCCATTGAAGACTTCGAAAATGTCACTCTCATCCTCAATCGTTCCAAACTCATAACCCCCAATATACGCCCTAAGCCGAACATCCTCTGTATTTCTCACCCCTCTGAAAAACACCTTCACAGGCAGGTTCTGACCGCGCTCCACATGAATTGTTGGAAACGAAGCAGAAGGAATAATAATCTCATGATCATCAATCTCAACACTTGTTACTTCAAAGCTGTGGCTTGTCGCACCACTTAAACCGCTCAATATTGATGTAACTAATAGCAATATGAATCCAATCATACTAAATTTAACGTTCTTCATTGTGATCCTCCATTAACCCCTCTTCCTTTTTTTTGTTGTCATTTTGTAGTTATGACTTACTTATAAACTTTTCGGTGGTTACATTAACCAACCCTTAACGTCACAAACTCAACAACACGATCACCCTCTTGGTTAGACACCTCGACCCTTCCAAGATACACCCCAGACCTGGTATTTTTCGGAATGACAAACGAAAAATGATTGTTTATCCGCATGTCACCAGCATCAACCCACTGGCTTCCACTCATCAAGGGAACATTCAACCCAGACCACACTGCCTTTATCTGCAGCTGCTCTTCCACAATACCCTCATTCTCCAATTTTAAAAATAAATTCACAAAATCACCAGGAGCATACTTTTCTCTGTATGGAAATAATTTAACACTTCCTACCTTAAAGCTGTGCACATCCACAATCCTGCCAGCAAACTCCCCACGACTAGGCTCATCAACAGAAGGAATTCGCTCAAGAACAACCTCAACAGCAACAGTCGCAGTTCCACTCAAGCCATCATTATCCTCAACACGCAACGTAATAGTATATGTCCCAGGACGAGCGAATCTATGCACCGCAACAAGACCAACAGCTTGATCACCATCCCCAAAATCCCACTTATGACTGACAATAGTTCCATCAGAGTCAGAACTAACACTTGTAAAAGTGAACGGCTCATTAATCTCTCCAACAGTCCTGTCCACCCTAATAGCAGCCACAGGAGGGATCAATCTTTCAGAAGGTGTTACTGTTATTGTTACTTCTCGTGTATCAACACCACCATCGGTATCTCTCACTGCCAAAGAAACAGTTTCAACACCAACACCATTTCCCACGACCCTTAACACGTTTCCAGGAAGCAGCTGCACATTCCTTCCAGCACCGGACCATACCAACGCAGCGTCAACATCCTCAACATCCTCAACAAAATCATTCAAATTAATCCTCGCCTCCGCACCAACCAAAACCCGCTGATTAGGAATAGGCCTTAGCCTTCCCAAGAAGTCACGAGCGCCAATCACTGGAGGATTATTATTAATCGTAATCCTTGTTTGACCAGCAGCATTCTCCTGACCAGAAACAGCATTTATCACGACAATATTCTCACCTAAAACACCATCAGCAAGGCTGATCTGAGGAACAACATAGTAATAATTTCCATTAGGACCACCAATACATCCGATAAACGGCAAACAAACCTGCGCACTTTCACCATTCACTACACGCTGCAAGCTCAACCCGATACCCTCACGGCTCCCAAAGTTCCCGTTAAACTGCTGCAACTGCATCCTCGTTCCAGTCCTTGACTCCACGTAGCCCGCAATCTGAGCGCCAATCACAGGATTGTTCGCACTATCAACCACCTTAAACTTCACAAACATATCCTCTCCTCTCAAGAAAGCACTTCTCACTCTGCTGAAAAAAGAATCCTCAAACGTTCCAATATTTTGTATGATAAGGCCCCTTGGAACTGCGTTCACATTAATATCCACACGGGCAGGAGCACTTGTAGCACCAAGGCTATCAGTAGCAGTCACCGTGATCGTCTTTGTTCCAACGGTCTGATACATCACCGTAGCCTGCACTTGATTTCGCATATCAGGGGGTGTTAGCTCACTGCCCTCACCAGGCGAAACTCTCCACGAAACAATAGGATTTCCCTCAGGATCAACAGCAGTCGCAGTAATCGTTATCGGCGTATTTACAAGAATATTCTGGTTTCGCTGAGGCTGCACAATCGTGACCACAGGAGGCTGATTCTGCGGAGGAGTAACGCCCCTTCCAATCGTCACAGACGCGCTTCCAATATTAATTACACTTCCTCCACTTATAAAAAATACTGTGCATCCTACCACATCACCAACAGTTGACTGCGAAGCAGACAAGGGAATAATATTTCCAGCAGCATCACGCCCATTGATCGGCGCGCCCCTGTTTACTGTCCAACGATACTGATATGACGTCTGACGAGACCCATCCACCACACACCACAAATCATCAGCATCTGTAGGAGTTCCTGGCTCAATCGTCACTCTTGCCGCGCCTAGATCATGAATAATCTGCACTGTCGCGACGCCACGTGAATTAACGATCTGCACACCACCCGCTTGCGTGACAACTACAACCTCACATGAAAAAACATCCCCTGGGCTTGTCAATGTATTAGACAAGGGCACGATCATTCCATTCTGATTACTATTAAAAATTACAGCACCTTGATTGTTTGGCCCGGGATTCCTTCTCCAAAGATACTGCACGTTGGTTGGCTGGGCATTATTCAAAAAACAAGATAGATCATCATTATCCGCAGGAATGCTCGGCTGGATTGTAACCTGATTCTGCTGAGCGAACGCAAGACTAGAAAACAACGATGCCACCAGTAAAAAAAGCGATAACATTGCGAACTTCTTCATGCTTCTCCTCCCCTCTTGAATCCTCCTAAGGATCTCCCAGTATTATATAAAGGTTTCTATAAGTGTCTATTTTATAGTGGTGACAATAAAAATTCCTTGGATCATCCTTTCCAAGAAAGCATTTGATGAGTGACATCCAAACAAGATACATCAAAATCACTTTCTTTTATTTCCGCTAGCAATCCATCCTTTTCAAAAAGCATTAGGAATGTTTATATAACTAAAAAAAGCGTTCTCATAACCTAAGGGGACGTAGTATAAAGGAGCAATCCGTACACTCTGGTTAGTACGATCGGCTCCAGAACATGGAGCGATGAGGCCCAATGCCAATGACTTACAAAGGCGAAACCGATCAATGGGGGTTCAAATCCCTCCGTCCCCATTTTCTATTTTTAATCCTCTCCCCAGGGATTTGAGCAGAAAGCGAGAAAGTTTTCCATCAGGAAAATTGAATATAATGTGGTTATGTTCTCCGAAGTGAATTTATTTCTAAAAGAAAATAAATGAACAAGAACGAGCATCGAAGATGCGAAGAGTTATGACGGACTGAGCGAAGCGAAGGAGTAATAATTGAATATAATACTTGTTATGCACCCTGAGCGAAGCGAAGGCCGAGTGTTAGCGAGGAGTTAATTTGACCGAAATATTTATAAATATTAATACTACCCTGTAATTATGACAAAAACTTTAGATGAACAACTTAGAGAAAAGGGTTATAGACCTATAGCAACTTTTGATAGGAGTGAATTATTCCAAAGAGTAAATGATGAAATACCTGGTCTTGCTGAAATGGATTATTTTATTCTTCCGGTTGACCTGGCTTTGGGTGAAGAACCTATGGGTAAGGCCTACGAAGGATTACATTATATTTATGCAAGAAAAGGGTCAAATTAATTGTGCATAACGATGTTATGTAACCCGAACTGAAGGTGAGGGCGAGGAGGTTCGAGTAAACGACGAGGGTATGACGCAGGGCAAAGTTATAAATAGTAGTTTATCATCTAGCTTAAACTATGAATAAAGAGAAATACCTTACAGGTTTTACGATTGTTTCCACACTTATCTTTGCTGTTTTAAGTTTGGTAAGATTATTAGATTATACACTCTTTGATACGATTCTTAGAAATTATTTGGTACCTTTATTTTTTCTCGCCGCGCTCTTCGGTTTTGTCGGATGGTATTATATTTTTAAGGCTCTGAGAAAATAACTTTGCCCGAGTAATATCTTACATAACACCACATATACGAACTCTTCCTTGTTTAAGGGTTTAAAGGCTTAAAACCTTCAACTGCTAAACACCAAACTCTCATTTTCCAGCCCTACTCAACAGTGATCCTTCCGGAAGATTTCCGGAAAAACAAGCATTCTCTTCTTAAAACAAGAAGTCTTCACCCCAACAACATGTACATCCTTGAAAACCTCCAACGAGAAATGCACAGAAGAAAGTACAGCTAAAAAACCCTATATCCATTGCATCAGCCAGTTCCTCTTAAAAAACCACAAAGATCCAGAATCTACACAAAAAAAGACCAGCCCTATTCCATCAACCTCTTCAGCTCCTCGATCTCACCAGTAGAAATCGAGCAGCCCCTTAAGCGCAGGCCCCACAACAACGCGTCAACAGTATCACGCCTCGAAGCTCCACTCATCACCACCTCCTTTAACAAGCCTTCCTCAAAAGCGACCATCATCAACTCAGCGCTCCTAATAATCTTTAAGCCCCTCACAAAATCCTGAAAGGACTTCAACAAGGTTTTATCAACAATAACCTTCGCGTGCAACTTGCCCTCAAGAATTCTTCTCACCCTCAAAGGATCCTCCACCAACAAACGCATCGTCCTCTCATCGACGACATACGCAGCAGCGCCAATCTTCACCGCCAGCGCCAAGGCCTCAACCTCACCCTTATTCACCACAACTATCGAAGCGCCACGACAAGAAAAAATCCTATTCACGGAAGCAAGCAAGTTCCCCACCTCCAATGAAGAATGCACCTCAAGCTCACCACCCTCAATCAATTTAGAAACCATCATCGCCTCTAGCTTAAAACGATGAGAACTCAAAGGAACATCCACAAGCTCACGAGCAACAGCAGCAGGAATACAAAAACCACCACCAAACAATTTTTTCAAGCCTTTCAACGTTCCCAACAAATCATTCGTCGCCAAACTAATAACGCTGCTCGAATCAAAAACCAACGACCTCATCTGAACAACTTCCTCGCAATTTTCAACCGCTCCCTCCCAGACAGCGTCACACCCTCAGGCATGTCAGCAATGTAGGTTTTCCCAACATACTCCATCAACTCAAACTCAGAAACACCCAACAAGTCAGCAGTCCTGCCCAGAGAAATCCCATGCTCATGCAACCTTGAAGCTTTTGAAACTTTCGCTTTTTGAAACACATCTTTGACGTACTCACGCAGCTTTTTTTCTGTCCGGGTCAAATGCCTCAGAATGTTTTTCAAGACCTCCTCAAACCCAGCATCATCACGATCCTCCAACTTTTTTACCGCGAGACCCAACAAGTCCGCGCAGGTATCACAAAATTTTACCCACAACTTGAACTGGACATAGCGCTCACGACCATACAACTTCGCCAGCGCGTACATCAGCACAGACACGGAAAGCGAATACTGATCCTGATGAATACTCGCATTATGAATCGTCCTGTCACTCAACGACTTCAACGCTCTCGCGTCCTCGCGACGCGCAGCACGAACAGCGCCAATCAACACCTCAAGAATGTCCCTTCGCACGCGCTCTTCCATCTTCAATGCTCACACTCTCTTCCAGGACAGCCACCGGCAAACTCAGACGGCATCTTTCCAGCGTACAATACTTGCTTCCCTTTACAACCATCCCTAAACACCGTAATCCCCTTACACCTTAATTTGTAGGCTAACAAAAACGCCCTCTCAACATCCCTTACCTTCGCATTTTTAGGAAGGTTAATCGTTTTACTGACAGCATTATCCGTATACTTCTGAAATGCGGCTTGCATTCTGACATGCCACTCAGGGCTAATTTCACGAGCAGTCACAAAAATTTTCTTAAACTTTTTCGGAATCCTCAACCTTTTCACAGAACCAGTCCTCGCAAGCTGAGCCATTAATTTTTCAGAATAAAACTTCTCCTCCCTCGCAATCTTCTCAAACGCAGCATTCACTTCTCTTAGCCTCGTTCCCTCCATCACCTCACGCACAAAAGACAATCCAAAACACGGCTCGATCCCACTACTGCACGAAGCAAGAATGCTCAACGTTCCAGTCGGAGCGATCGTTGTCATCGCAACATTCCTCAACGCCTTGCACTTCTTCCTCCACACGCTCTTTGAAAAATTCGGAAAACTTCCTCGCTTCTTTCCAAGATCTTGAGACGCGGCAAACGCTTCTTTTTGCACAAAAGCCATCACCTTCCCAGCGAGGCTCAACGCCTCACCACTATCATAAGGAACGCCTAAGAGCATCAACACCTCAGCCCAGCCCATCACCCCAAGACCAACACGCCTGTTCGCTTTTGTCACCTCCTCAACCTCTTTCAACGGAAGCTTGTTCGCGTCAACCACATTCTCCAAAAAATGCAATCCTCTCCACACAGTCTTTCTCAATTTATCCCAATCAATCTCCCTCTTCTCAACCATCCTCACAAGATTAATACTTCCTAAGACGCAGGATTCAAAAGGAAGAAGCGGCTGCTCACCGCAAGGATTTGTCGCCTCAATCTCGCTCTCAATAATCTTATTGCACTTATTTATCTCATCCAAAAAGATCAACCCGGGATCACCAGTCAACCACGCAGACTCAACAAGACGAGACCACATTTCACGCGCCTTTATTTTTTTTACAATTAATTTTGTCCTCGGGTTTATCAATGCGTAATCTTTATTTTTTAACACTGCGCCCATAAACTCATTCGTCACACCGACGGAAATGTTAAAATTTTCCAAGACGCCACGCGTCCTCTTCACATCAATAAACTCCTCAATATCGGGATGATCCACCCTCAAGACAGCCATATTCGCGCCACGACGACGACCTCCAGCCTTAATCACCGCCGTTGAAGCGTCAAATATCTTCATAAACGAAACAGGGCCAGACGCGACACCCTTCGAAGAAGAAACACCATCCCCCTTAGGCCTTAGCCTTGAAAATGAAAAACCTGTACCGCCCCCGCCCTGATGAATCAACGCTTGATACTTCAAAGCGTCAAAGATTCCAACCAACGAATCAGGAACAGGCAACACATAACACGCGCTCAATCCCAACTCCTCTTTCACACCAGCGTTCATCAACGTTGGCGAGTTCGGCAAAAACTCAAGACCACTCATCATCTCATAAAACTCCTCCTCGCTTGTTGCAACATCCCCCTTGTACATTTTATCAACAGCAGCAATACTTCTCGCAACTCTCCTAAACATCTGATCAGGCGTTTCAATAATATAGCCATCATCGTCCCTCTTCAAATAACGACGCTGCAATACCTTCAACGCGTTCACAGACAACCGAGACTCAAGCCGCACATGAGGAACCGTTTCCTCCCTTACCTTTCTATGCTTCTCCCTGTACAGCACATACGCGGCGGCAGTCTTTTGCAAGTCTTTGTGAATCAACACCTCTTCAACAGCATCCTGGATTTCTTCAACACTTGGAATGCTCTCACCAAACTTCTTCTGCAAAATCTCAACAACTTTGTCAGCAATAGAATCAGCAAGTTTTCTCTCTCTCACCTTCGTCGCATCCAACGCTTTTTGGACAGCACTGCGAATTTTTTCCCTGCTAAAAAGAACAACAGTCCCATCCCTCTTTCTCACCTTCTTAATCATCAAACAATCCTCTCAAAAAAGAACTTTAAATACCTTTCTGCATGCCCAACAACACAACTCGAAAACCTCTCTCCAAGAATTTATAAACCCCGCATCATTTCTTGGCCCATGCAGCTCTACTTCCCTCACGAAACAATCAGGCCAAGCCAAAAAGAGATGACAGAAAAAATCCTTGATTGCATCACAAAAAAACAACACCTCCTCGTGCACGCTCCCACTGGACTTGGAAAAACCGCGGCCGCATTAAGCTCCGCACTCAGCTACAGCCTCTCAAACCCTCAAAAAAAACTCACCATCTTCTTTGTCACACCCAAACATACCCAACACAAAATAGCAATCGAAACACTAAGAACACTCAAAGAAAGACACAGCCTCAACCTTGAAGTCATAGACTTAATCGGAAAACGCTGGATGTGCATCCAGCCCGGGGTTACAGACATGCCCTCCTCAGACTTCTCAGACTACTGCAAAACCATGATCAAAAACAACGCTTGTCAGTATTACGCCAACCTTGGGCCATCACATCACCCAAGCTTCGAAACAAAACTCACTCTCCAAGACCTCAAAGGAAAAATCCTCCACGTCGAAGAACTCAAAGAAAAAGCGCAAACACAAAAACTCTGCCCGTACGAAATCACGATTCTCCTTGGAAAAAAAGCGCAAATAGTCATCGCAGACTACTTACACCTATTAACCCCAAGCATCAGAACAGACCTCCTTGAAAAACTAGGGAAAAAACTCGATCAAGCAATCATTATCTTCGACGAAGCACACAACTTGCCAGACAAGAGCAGAGAGGTCCTTAGCACGCAACTTTCAACGCTTACCCTTGAACACGCTGCAAAAGAAGCAGCAGGCTTAGGTCATAAAGAAATTGGAGAGGACGTTCTCAAGCTCAAACAAATTCTAGAAAGTTTAGCGCAAACAAAAACCGGCATCACAGAAACAGAAGCCGTCGTCACAAAGGAAGAATTCATCAACCAAATAACCTTCATCAACTACGAAGAACTCACGAACAACATCGCTTTCATCGCCGCACAAACACGAGAACACAAAGAAAAAAGCGCAGCAGGAGCAGTCGCTGAATTCCTGACGGCATGGCCAGGACCAGACCACGCCTTCGTCAGGATCCTCACAAAGGGATTTACCACAAGAGGAAGGGCATTCCTCACCCTAAGCTACAACTGCCTCGACCCCTCCATCCTTCTCAAACCCTTAGCAGAAGAAAGCCATACCATCATCGCCATGTCAGGAACCTTAACCCCTTTGGAAATGTACCAAGACCTCTTCGGCTTTCCCTCAACCATCCAATCCTATCCCAACCCTTTTCCGCAGACAAACAAACTTTCCCTCATCCTCCCAGACACTACCACAAAATACACACTCAGGGACACAGCCATGTTCCAAAGAATAGCCGCACACTGCGCCACCATCACCAACATCATTCCAGGAAACAGCGCCATCTTCTTCCCGAGCTACCACTTGAGAGACGAGATTTACAAACATTTCCAACACCAATGCGAAAAAACAAGCTTCCTCGAACAGGCGCGCATGACAAAACAAGAGAAGACAGACATGCTTGAAAACTTCAAAAAATACAACCATCTCGGAGCAGTCTTACTCGGAGCGAGCAGCGGAAACTTCGGCGAGGGCATTGACTTAAAAGACAACATCCTCAAATGTGTTATCATCGTCGGATTGCCGCTTTCAAAACCTGACATCCAAACACAAGCGCTCATCCACTACTACGACTTCAAATTCAACAAAGGATGGGATTATGGATACAACCTTCCAGCGCTCATCAGATGCTTCCAAAACGCGGGAAGAGCAATTAGATCAGCCACAGACAAAGGCGTTATCATTTACCTTGACGAGCGCTACACATGGCAAACCTACTTCAAGGCCTTTCCAAAAGACGAACAGTTCAAAATCAACAAAGAACCACTCGCAACAATAAAAGAATTCTTCTCACAAAAACAGTAAATTTTATTTTTGGAGGAAGATGCTAAAGGGTTAACTCTCGATAACATAGATAAAACACCTCTCCAATCACCGAGTATCAATATCCGAAAGAACATCATCTTTTGGAAAAAAGTTTCCCGGACTTATTCTTTTCGCTCTCAAAGACTTCTTTGTATTTGTACTCAGAAAGTAAGGATTCACTTTATACTGAAAACCCTTTTCTCCATATTCACTCATAAAATAACACTCTCGCTCCACAACAAGATCAGACTCCTGAACGCAATATACCTCTATCCTTGAAAGGCTGGTCTCACACCTTTCCACAAGCCTCCCTTCCAACGACACCAGCTCACGCCGCTGCGTATCCATCAACTCTTCCAACACCTGACCAGAACATCTCAAAACAGACGCAACCTCGCCACACCTCGCAGCAACTTTTTCCTGAGCCATAGCAAGCTCCCTCACATGATACACCACAATCCCAGCAGCAACCAGCAAACCAGCAACCACAAACCCTCCTTTGTTTACCATACACTCAACTTCTTTTCAGCATTTAAAAAGTTTTTGGTAAGAAATCCAGAAATCTTCCGAAAAAATAATCATAACCTTCTTAAAGAAAAATAACCAAGAAAGAATTTGTGCACCTTAAAAAAACACTTTCCTTAACACTCACAGCGCTCCTTTCCTGCACAACAATACAAACGACCCTTCCTTCTTTTAGACAACAACCAACACAAACACCTCTAATCCTCGAAACAGCAACAACACCTGAAGAAGATGTCAACAACCAAAAAAGCGCAGAAGACTCAGCATGCGCAGCAGCAATAAAACGACTTAGCCACAGCATCAGCACAGAAACCATCAGCAGAGAAACTGACGAAGCAACATTCTCAAAAACAACGGAAGAAGAAAACCCCACTAAGAATATCCTTACTCTTACAAATGATCTTGTTACTCTTACAAATATAATCCTTCACGAAACAAGAAGAGAATCACTTGAATGCAAAATCAACCAAAAACTTTTTTTGGGCATTATCCCAATCAAAAAAACCTATCGATGCACCTGCACAGTCTCCATGCCAGAAAAGGCATACAAAACAGCAGTCGCCCAAGAACTCGAAAACAAAGAACACACCCTCAAAAGAGCAACCATCCCAGGACAACTGCCTTTCTCCATGGACAAATACGAAGTCACGCAACAAGAATACGCGGCCTACAGAAGAGCAACCCAACAAGGAACGTACACCACTCAGTGCAGCCACGGAAAAACAACCATCACCTTTATCTTTAACCCTCTAGAAAGAGAAATCCTCACCTCAAAAAAACCCATGATCTGCGTCAGCCAGGAAGAAGCACGCGCCTACTGCAAAAGCCTCTTACAAGACTTACCAACCAGAGAAGAATGGATTAAAGCAACAGGAACACTCCTCGACAGAAGACACTACCCTTGGGGCAATGAACCACCAACGACCTATTATCCAAAAACAAATTTCGGAAAACTCAACAGCACAACCATTCAAACGGCACCAGTCGGAAGCTTCCCCCAAGATCTCAGCCTTTATGGCGTTCTCGACATGGGGGGAAACGTCTCAGAATGGACCAAGAGCAGGAACAACACTTATCTCGTTATGGGTGGAGCATGGAATCTTCCTGAAAAAGAGACAAGAATCAGCAACGGAAAAGAGGCAAGCAAGCCCTCAACCTCCATAGGATTCAGATGCGTCAGACAACCATGAAGAAAACAAGGGGAAAAAGGTGTGTAAGAAGGTATACCTCAATCTCTTTGCGGAATCATTCACGCCGATACTTTTTAATAGTAGCACTCGCAAAAAAAGTTTATGAAAAAAATCCAACTCCTCCTTATTCTCTTCCTTCTTGCTTTCACCGTCACAGCCTGCAGCAAGTATGAGGATAAAAAACAATCAACTTTTGAGGAAGAATCAGCCCTGGAAGAAAAATTCGAAGAAACAAGCACGATCCAACCACTTCCAGAACAAAAAACAGAAGTCTTCATCAACCAACGAGAACTTTCACAAGAACAAATCCAAGAACTTACGAACACCTATAGAAGACCATCACTCCCAGGAAACTACTGGTATGATTCTGTCAGCGGTTTTTATGGGATCTGGCATGGATCAACTTTAGGGGTCATTCTTCCAGGCCACGACTTCGGACCATTACCAGCAGACGCCTCGAACGGAGACACCAACATCTTCTTCAACGGACGAGAACTTCCAGAAGCAGATGTTGTCGCCCTGGAACTCCTCTTCGGCATTCCACGAAACCCAGAAGGAGGAAGGCTCTGGATTGACAGCCAAGGAAACATCGGCATCGAGGGAAGCCAAATCCCCCTCGCAAACCTCTACCTCGCCTACCAACAACGCGCCGGACAACTCGGAAGAGCAGGCAGCAGAGACAATTACTGGGCAGCAAACTTCGGCTCCTACGGAAACGAGCAAGGCGGGTTTGGCTATGTCACCGTTGACGGCGTTTCAGTGAGCTACGACTACTAATGCTTGATATGCGCTTTTTCTGCAAGAAAAAATGACGACTGAAAGGAGGAGAGCGCAGCGGGGTGCGAAGCAAGTTTTTTCGTGGCTGGGAATGTAGTTCTTGCTGTAGTTTTGTGAATTAAAATGTGTTTTTTAGAAAAATCGGGGCGCAAAATAAAGTTTTAATTTAAGTAGGATCCTAGTTTATGGACTTGAATCACATTCAATGTTTTAAAATCATAAATGTTTGGGAATGCAGTTTTATACTCATCTACAAATTCTTTTAGTTCTGCCACTTCATTATATAAAATATCAACCAATAAATCATTTGTAATAGATCTAGATATTAGTATTACTCGACTATCGTTTTTCAGTTTTGCTATTAGACTGTTTAATTCAGGTGAATGATTACAAGAAAAAAATATTAGTGCCCAATGGAATCCAAATTTGCTAAAGTTGATTAAGAGTTTATATCCCAGAATTGCTTTATTTTTTTCTAACTGTTTTATATTGTATCTGACTCCTGTGGAGGAAGTTGCTAATTTTTTTGCTATCTCAATTGCGGTGGTTCTTGGATTCTTTGAAAGTTCATGTAAGATTTCTGTTTGAAGTGGTGATATTTTTGTTTCTTTAGAATTTTTGTTTTGAGATATATGAAAGTTAGCTCTCTCTTTTTTGTTGAAACAAAATGAAAAGATATCATGTTCCACCATATTTATTATAGACGTCTCTTTTATAACATCACCCAGAATTTCCTGTATTTCACTAATGATTTGGTTAAGTTCATACGGCGATTTGTAAAAAATTGAGAGTCCTAAGTCGTAATTTCCAAAAAAATCTGCAACCCATATAACTGAACTTAATTTTTCTATTTCTCGGGTTTTCTGATGTAGCAATTCTTTGTTAGTTTTATTGAACGAGAGAAAAAAAACAGCATTAGACAAGCCTAATCTGAAGTAATCAACAACCAAATAATAAGAGAATAATTTATTTATTTTGTAAAGATCGTCTATTCTTCGCGCAACACTTTGTTTAGAAAGGCGTATTGCTTTAGATATCTTAGAGAAAGGTAATCTGCTATTCTTGTCCAATATTTCTACAATCTTCTTATCAAACTCATCCATTATGGAACAAAAATAGGTATAAGTATATAAAATTATCTTTTTGTTCCATATTTCCCCTAGATATTTTATATTTTAGATAAGAATCCCCTAAATGATGTTGGGACCATACAAAGCAAATAATGATAGAACAATAAGTTACCAAGGAAATAAGATATTTGAGCCTATTGGGAATATTGTTAATGTTTCTTATCCTACAGATGAAGTTGAAGATCGAGTGCGACAATTTAATTCTGATACAATGTGGGGCAGAATTGCAAGAATCAACCATCAAATAAATATGAGCACAAATAATTATTTCGACAGAATGGGAGCTCTTTTTACTGCTCTTCCATTAACTACAAGAATGATTTCTTCTCCTGGAGCAGTGTATGGCAAAGAAGCAATTGATTATACCTCTGATACCTGTCCAATAACATTGAAGTGGTTTAAGCAAAAGAAAAACGCTTTTCTCTCTGAATCTTCTCAGATATACCTAGAATTAGCATTGATGCAGGAAGGAGTAGATCATGCTTATTCCATCTATAATTCATTTCGTAAAGAAGAAGCTGATGCAACACATTTGTCAGAATTTCATCATGTTGAATATGAAGGGAAGGTTGATCAATCACAGAATAATCTGGTGGCTTTAGGTTTGGTTGAGCGTATTCTTAGGGATTTACTTACTCATTATGAAGAAGATCTTGCATTTTTTCTCTCGGAAGAAAAGATAGGGAATCTTGGTGACCTTGCTGAGAATATCCAAGGGATCCCAAGAATTACATTCAGAGAAGCATTAGATGCTCTGCATAGTAATACTAAACTGGACAAATATAGACAATTTACCATGAATAGAAATTTTGGCTCATGGGAAGAAGTAAGACTGACCGAGATTTATGGAAATATGGTTGCAGTAAGTCAGTTTCCATTACTTGAAGTTCCGTTTTATCATGCTGTGGTTGACGGTGTAGAGGAGAGATGGACAGAACATAAAGTTGATATAATTAAAGGGGGAATACTTCATTGGAGCAATCCGTTTACCACCTCACCACAAGTTGTAGAATATGATAAAGAAAAAAGTTCATTAGTGGCTGACAATACAGATTTTATCTGGCCTGGATATAGAGAGACAATCGGAAGTGGCCATAGAGTGCGCTCCATTTCAGAACTTGAGGAGAAAGCACGAATCTTTAATCTTCCACGAGATGATTATCAACCATACTTACAAAGCAGGAAACTACCTCGTTATGTAGAAACATCGGGGTTTGGTTTAGGTTGGGAGAGGCTTCTTCAGGGCTTACTTGAAATGCCATTTATCTGGAGTGCATCTCAATTTCCAAGGGGACATACGACATTAAAACCATGAAAGAAACAACCGTTAACGAAGTAGGTAAAACACTAGATGATTTTCTTAGTTATACAACTTATAACCCAGATTCAATGGTTACTATTGTAAATATGCTTGATCGGGATGCAACAGAACGATTCTCAGGAGAATATCTTAGAAACAATACTGGATTAATGCAGGCAAATGGCCGTGTTGTAAATGGGGTTTATTGTGCAGTGTTTCCGAGTGAAGATGTATTTGATTATCTTGCTGCTGAGAATATTGCTAATGCTGTTCTTTTAGTAAAACACGCTATGGAATGGGAAGAGCTAGGAAATGGATTCATTCCATTGAAAAATGAACAACTAGAACTTCTGAAAGACAGAAGGATTTCACTCTATTCTGCGCATGCACCTGTGGATAATAACAGAACATGTGCACCAAGTGTATGCTTTGCAAAACAGTTAGGATATAGCATAGTGGATGAATTGGTTGAAAATGGCCGAAATTATGGCTGGGTGCTTGAAGTTCCTGAAGGAACAACGTATGATGAGTTGCACCGACATCTTTTAAAAGTAACAGGCTTTAAAAACATTCAAAGATATCACCATCATAATCCTGTTAGGAAAATTGCAGTTACAGCTGGAGGTGGAGATTATATCCCTGCACTAGAACAATCACTTAGCAAAGGCTGTGATACTTATGTAACTGGAATATTGTTTTTTCGAGGATCTGATTATGCAAGAGAACATAATCCAATATTTGTAGAAAGATTAAAAGAAAGTGGACTTAATGGGTTTGGTGCAAGTCATTATCTTTCTGAAGTAGAAGGTATCAAAACTCTAGCCGGTTTATTAAATGGTATTTTACCAGTTCCTGTGAGGTTTATCAAAGAACAGAAAAAACGTAATAATCTTGAAGAAAATTGGGGGTTAAAGTTATGACTACTTCAAACCAAGAAAAAGTGCTTCAATACTTTAAAGGTAAAGCTTCTGGATATGATCTCGTAGAAGGACAAGTCTATTGGAGACTTTCAGATCAATTGTTATGGCATCTCTTTAATGGAAGCACCCTATCCAAGTTGAATGAAAGTTTTCATTTTTTAGACGCAGGAGGGGGAACAGGACGTTGGAGTGAGAAAGTTTTACGAAGTTATGATGGTTCGACCGGAGTAATCTACGATCTCTCCGCAGATATGCTTGAGCAGGCAGGAAAAAAAAGACAGAACGATCTGGAAAGCCGATTAGAGTTAAGACAAGGGAACATCGAAATAATGAGTGATTTAGATGATGGAACATTCGATTTAACGTTCAGTTTTCACAATGTTTTAGGATTTGTCAACTCACCACAAGAAGCACTAAAAGAAATGGCAAGAGTTACTAAAGATAGAGGTTACGTTGTTTCAGTTGTTCCCAGCCAATATCATTGTATCTTCTTTAATTTAATGTTAGGTAGAGTAGAAGAAGCTGCATATGCTACAGAAGAATGTAAAGGAAGATTTACTTTAGATATGCCCTATATGCACTTATTTACTCCATCAAATTTAAGAGAACTTTACCAAAAAGCCGGTTTAGATGATGTTAGTGTTTTTGGTTTTCCTGTGACCATATACCCAGGAATGCAAGAGACACAAATCACCGGTTCTACTGGGAAAATAGCAAACCTACTTGAAAATAGTGACAATTACAAAAACATTTATAAATTGGAGCAACTACTAAGTTCCAAAGGAGAGGTTGCTGCCAGAGGCAATAATTTATTTGTAATTGGAATGAAGATGGAGGAACAAAAATGAGATATTCACACGCGTTTATTTTTACACAAAAGGAATCGGGTAAAGATATTGAATCTGTAAGCCATGACTTGACTATTCGTGCAGGACTAGCTTATCAAGTAGCCGCGGGGCATTATGATTTTCTCCCGCTAGGTACAAGAGTGCTGCGAAAAGTTGAAGGGATTATTCGTGAAGAAATGAATAGAGCTGGTGCACAAGAGATTGTGATGCCGATCATGCAACCAGCAACACTATGGCAAGAAAGTAAGCGATGGGAAATTTATGGAGAAGAAATGTTTAAACTCAAAAGTAGGACAGAAAGAGAATTCTGTTTGGGTCCTACTCATGAAGAACTGATTGTTGATTTAGCTAGGGCACATGTTAAATCATACAAAGATTTTCCATTTACACTGTATCAGTTCGGAACAAAGTTTAGAGATGAAAAGCGGCCTCGAGGTGGACTTCTGCGAGCCAAAGAGTTCGTTATGAAAGATGCATATAGTTTTGACTTGACAGAAGAAGGCTTAAACGAAAGTTATGATAAGATGCGTGAGGCATATCTCCAGATTTTAAAGAGAGTTGGTGTTACAGCAATCCCAACTATTGCTCAAACGGGAGAAATGGGTGGTAGTTTTTCTGAGGAATTTATGGCACCATCCTCCGCAGGCGAGGATAAATTCGTTGTTGGTAAAGACGGAAAGGCAAGAAAACTAGAGGACATCGCAGAAGGTGTTGAGGGTAATAATGTTCAAGTGGGTATTGAAATATGTCATATATTCAAATTGGGAGCACGATACTCAACGACAATGGGTCTAACGTACATGGATCACGACGGAAATCAGCGTCCAGTCATAATGGGCTGCTATGGTATTGGAGTAAGTCGTATGCTTCCTACTGCTATCGAACAAAACCATGATGATAAAGGGATTGTTTGGCCTAGTGAGATTGCTCCATTCGATGCTGTTGTGATTCCAATTCGTTATGATAAACAAAGTGTCAGAGAACCAACAGATAAAATTTATTCAGAATTATTAGACCGTGGCTTTGACATTCTCTTAGATGATAGAGAAATCTCTCCTGGTGCTAAATTTAAAGACCATGACTTGCTGGGGATACCCTACAAACTAATAATTGGTGAAAGAGGACTTAAAGATAGTACTGTTGAACTTGAACACCGAAGCGATGGCAGGAAAGAAATAATTGACTTAAGCAATATTGTTGAGGAATTCGCCAAAAGAAAATGAGACTCTCTAAGCAGCTCTTTCAAGATAGGCTGACTGTTCCTGATAATTGGAGAGATTTAGATACTTATAAATTATTTGAAGAATGTGGATTTGTTGAATTTCCCTACTCCGGATTTCCTCTGTTTTTGCCAATTGGGAAAAGAGTAATGGAAAGTATTTGTGGTATTATCCGAAAAGAAGCAGAGACTAGCGGATTTAATGAAGTTTATCTTCCCCTAGTTCAAAGTCGCTCTTTTCTTGAATCTACAGGACGTGCTGATCTTTTTGGAAATGAGTTTATGGAATTGAAGGATGGTTTAGATGGTTATATTCTATCTCCAACAAATGAAGAAATTTTCTTAGATTTAGCACAGCGAGGATTATCATCCTATCGGCAACTTCCAGTAAAGATTTATCAAATCGCAGAAAAATTCAGGAATATAAAGAAAGCAAAAGGGATATTACGAAGCAGACAATTTCTGATGTGTGACATGGTTTCTATGGATGAAACTGAGCAATCTTTGCGTGAATCAGCGTCGTTGTTTGAAAGGTTAGTTGATTCTGTATTTTCTCGAATGAAACTATCACCATTAAGAGTTGAGAAGAACGATGGAAAATACGTTGATTATCTCATACAATGTAAAGAAGGGGAGACCAGCATTTCTGTTGATAGTGAAGGCAAAGCTCACTATGCAGGAGATGACGATAGAGGTATTACAAAAGGATCAAGTGTTGCCATGTATTTTATTTTTGAGCAGATCGGAAGCCAAAATCCAACCTATCAATCTGACAGAGGAACTAGAAAAGAGATATATTTAGGAACATATGGGTTTGGGATACAACGATGTTTCCATGCGGCAGTTGAAATCTATAAAGATCACTTAGGGATAAATTTTCCAGATAGCATCAGACCATTTGATGTTTCCATAGTTGTCATGAATCCGGACGATGGTGAACAAATGGCAAGAAGTATTAATTATTATAATTCATTATCTGGTGATGGAAGAAAAGTGATGTTAGATGATAGGCATGGAAAAACCCTGAAAGAAAAAGCTGAATTTGCAGATTTTTATGGAGTTCCGGTAAAATTAGTAATTGGTAGAAAAGAGATAGAAACTGGTTCTGTTACAATAAAGAAGCGAGGAGACCGGCAAGGAGAATTAATCAATTTTAATCAACAATCAGTGGGGGTATATATCAATGGATGATTGTCTTTTCTGTGGAATTGTAGAAGAGAGAATTCCTGCTTACAAGATTTATGAAGACGATAGGCATGTTGGGGTTCTCGATATTTATCCTGCTGTTCGTGGTCAATCACTAGTGTTGCCAAAAAAACATTTTGGAAGTTATGTTTTTGAAATGCAGGAGAATGATTATATTGCTTTAATGGTGGCCTCTAAAAATGTAGCTAGGTTAACTGATGAGAAATTAGGATCTTTAAGAATGTGTATGGTAATGGAAGGTATGGAAGTTGATCATGCTCATATTAAGTTATATCCTATTTATGAAGTTCTTACCAACATTGCTTCTGGAACAATTGATTTAAACAAGTATCCTGGGTATATAAGTACCAAACACGGAGAAAGTATGAGTGATTCTGAACTTGAGAAGATATTAGCAAGATTTAAATAAAAGAATTAAACACATCCTATTTAACATGATCAAACCTAAAAAGCTCAAGAAGAGGGATACTATTGCCATTATATCTCCATCTAGCGGGTTAGCAAAACTATTTCCTCACAGAATCGAACGTGCTAAGAACGCTTTGGAACAATTAGGGTTTAACGTAAAATTATTCCCTACTACTTCAAAATTTAATAATGGAAAAGCGGGAACAGTAGCTGAGCGAGTTACTGATATTCATAATGCATTCTCAGATAAAAGCATTAAAGCAATTATATGTGCAATCGGAGGTCTGTCATCCAACGAACTCCTAGAGAAGATGGATTATGATTTGATTAAAAAAAATCCTAAAATATTTTGTGGCTACTCTGACATCACTCTTTTACATTGCGCATTCCAAAAAAAATCTAATCTTGTAACATTTTATGGACCCTGTGCAATGACTCAGTTGGGAGAATATCCTGAACCATTGAAATATACGGTTGATTTCTTCCTAAAGGCAGTAGCAAGTGATAAACCAGTTAGTATAATATCTTCTTCGGAAAAATGGACTGATGAAGTATTAGATTGGGGTACTAAGGAAGATTTGAAAAGACCACGAAAACTTTTGTCTAATCAAAGGCATGTATGGCTAAAAGAAGGCAAAGCAGAAGGCAAAATTGTGGGTGGCTGTTTGTATTCTCTTCTTCAGGTTAAGGGGACAGAATATGACATAGATTATAATGATAAAATTCTTTTTATAGAAGTGCCAGAAGGAGAAGATTTCACAAAAGGAACACCACTCTCATATGTTGATTCACAGCTGATGGATTTAAGAAATGCAGGTGTGTTTGATAAGATTAAAGGGCTTATTGTAGGGATGTCTTTCGGGTATGGTGAAAATGAACAAAATGAATTTAAAGAACTGGTTAGGAACCATACACATAGATATACCTTTCCTGTTTTATTCAACGCAAATATGGGCCATGCTGATCCGATTATCACTATACCACTAGGAGTTAAAGCAAATTTGGATTCTCGTAGTAATTTATTTTCAATAGATGAATCTGGAACAGAATCATAAGCGCCCCGATTTTTCTAAGTTTAATTCGCAAAATTTGGACGAAATGTAATGGAGTCGCTAAACGTACGTTAGAGGAAGTTTCAATTTCTTAGGTTGTTTTATAGTTTAGCGAAAGCAAGAACGTCCACATTCCCAGCGAGAGCACCGTAGTGCCACGAAAAAATTACGCCTAACGTATGGGGTTTACAGAAGTGGTAATCCCTCCAAAAATTTCTCCTCGATTTTTGAGGCAACCCACAAAAATCAGAGCTGAGAAATTTTTGAGATCTGGATTGACATTTTGGAATTTTACGAGCCGAGTAAAATTCCTGTAAACCCCTGTTTGCCGACCCGACCGTAGCGACCGAGAGTAAAATTCCGTTATCAAATAGCGAGGGAGCAAAGGGAGAGCGCAGCGTGGCTTGAGCCGCAGCGAAAGAGTTTTTTCAGCGTCGAGAAGGTAGGGGCTGCCGTAGTTTTCTGAAATGAATTGGTGATTAGAACACGAGCAGAGCGAGACAAGAATTAGGGGGCTTTGGCGTTCAAAATCGTAAGCTTTAAATATGTGTACGTTATTTGTACCGATATGTACGTTAATCATACATTATTGAGTTTGACTGAAACAATGATTCTAGATGTATTTCTAGACTTGAAAAGGCATTATTTTGCTGAATTAATTAAAGTTGCTAAGTTAACTCGTCCAAGGACTTTAAGGGTGTTGAGAAAATTAGTTAAGCAGGGAATATTAGAGGTAAGTGCAGAAGCCAATGTTAAATATTATTCCCTTAAAAAAACCTCTTTAGTGTATAGTACGCTTGGTTTAGTTGAATATAACCGCTCATTGCTTTTTCTCGTAAAAAATAAGACTCTCGCAAGAGCTTTAGATATGCTCAAAGAGAAGTATGCGGATTACTCAGTTATGCTTGTTTTTGGTTCAGTAGTAAAGGGATATGCTACCAAAACTTCTGATGTTGATCTTCTTTTGCTCAAAGAGAATGTTTCTCAAAGTGATATTAAGAGAATAGAAGATATTGTAGATTTGATAAATGGACGAACAGGCTTAAAAATAAGCCCCTATTTCATGGCTTTAGATGAATTTAAGAAAAAAAATGATTTAGCAAAACAGGCGATAACTGATCATATTTTAATTGAGGGAGCAGAGTTATTTTTTAGGATGGTGCTAACATGAACGAAGAGAAACCAAAGAAGTGGCAAATATGGTTAGAGAACACAAAAACCCTCAACAGAGATTTCAAGAAGTACGTCCGACAGCATATTATTCGTAAAATAGAGTCTTCACCATCTCTTTCAAAAATTCATCTTGATAAATCGTATCATAATCTCGATTTCGCCAATTTTACGGTGCAAAATCAGCAGAATATCAATAAGCGAATTGAAGACGAAACATATTACGATTGGGTTATTGTCATTGCTTATTATGCGATGTATCATGCTGCCATGGCGTTGCTCTACAAAATGGGGTACAAAGCTGGCACTCATCTGGCTACGATTTGTGTTCTCTGTAAAGAATGTCTTGGAAAAACATTAGAGAAGAAGGATATTGAGAATCTCTCAGCTATTCTGGAGCTAAGCGAGGACGAGATTAAAGAAATAGGGAGAGCAAAAGAACGCAGAGAAAAAGCAAGTTACTCTGGAAGTGTATCATTTGAAAAGCATTTGGCAGAAATGACGCTGGACGATGCAAGGAAATTTATCAATAAAGTGGCGGACATTCTCAATATGTAAAGTTGTAACTACAGAGTAGTTTTATACAGATAGCTTTATAAGAAGAATTTTATTTTTTTTTGTAGAGAATTGAAGATTTAAATGGTGTTGGTGGGAGGATTGTGGGACGGCTTCCGCTGTTTGCCGACCCGACGACTGAAAGGAGGAGAGCGCAGCGGGGTGCGAAGCAAGTTTTTTCGTGGCTGGGAATGTAGTTCTTGCTGTAGTTTTATGGTACTTTGCAAAGATAAAGTCACTCTGAAAGAGGCTAAAGTTAGGGGGTCGCTTTTGGAATAGTAATCTTTTTAATGGAGTAGGCATATTTGTACATAAAAGAGGCTGAAATGAGAGAATCTGAAATACTGGAATTGAAGAAGTCAACGTCAGAGTTGAAAG
>DASRUL010000032.1:0-8602 GCA_035655455.1 Candidatus Nanoarchaeia archaeon
CAATAGTGTTTGTCAGAAGGGATAAAAAGTATCCTAAAGGCCACTATCTTGTGAAAACGGCGAGAGGGTGGATGGATCCTTGGATTAATTTTTCAGTTGAAAGACCTTTGAAAGAAAAAGCAAGATCTGGATTCCGAAAGAGGCTGCCTGGAAAAGCAATATACTCGATTTTTCCTAAGGAGTAGGCGTTTCTAAAGTGTCAGTTTGTTTTTTAGCTGGTTCTAGGTAAGTTTTTTCTAGGTAACATGCGCAGTAATCAAGAATGGATGTTGCTTTAGGGATTTCAGGATTTCCAGTAAAACCTGAAGGGGGGAATCTTGTGTCTTTCCAGAGGCCTATTATTTTTTCTAGAGGGACTTGGTGTTGTAAGGCGAGGGTTGCTGTAGAGGAGATTGCATCGAGTAGCCCGCTTATTTGACTGCCTTCTCTGGACATAGTAATGCTAAGTTCTGTGGGAATCCCTTGTTCATAGGATACGGTAAAATAACCCTGATGCCCACTAATACTAAATTTGTGGGTGACTGGACCTGTAAGTGCACTAGTTTCTCCTTCAGGAGGATTATAAGGAAGCTCTCGGATCACCATCATCATTTTATCTTAATGAGATTTATTAATTTTTGGTGGCTGGAACATAGAGATTAATTGTAGTAGGAAATTTTAGAAGGGCTAAAAAAGGAAGTGAGGCCTAATCTAAATGATCAGTGTGATATAGTTATGTTGATTGTGGAGAGTTCTTTTGTGAAAAGAAGAAGTTTTCGAGAAAAGAGGGTTAGAGCTCTTTTTTTTGTTTTGTAAAGGCGGATTCTGTGAAGAATTCGACGAGTGTGGAAATGAAGGAGTATCCTGCTTCGCTGAGCGAGTATTGAACGCGGAGTGGTTTGTCTACGAGTACTTCTTTGACGACAAGTCCTAATTCTTCGAGTTGTTTTAATTTTTGGGAGAGGACTTTGGAGGTGGTGGGAATGATTTTGCGGAGCTGGTTGAAATTGATCTGTTGGGAAAGGAAGAGCGTGATGAGGATAAATAGCACCCACTTTTTGTTCAGCTTCTCGAAAGAGAGTAGAAAAGCGAAATAACGCTCCATATAGTTTCTGAAAGGTACTACTTGTTTATAAAATGTGAGGAAAATGGAGATTAAAAATGAAAGGAGAAAAACAATGATGCATGAATATGTATGCGGTAAGTGCGGTTCAACGAAAGAAGTTGAGGAAGGCCATGAGGCGCCGATGTGTTGTGAGATGCCTATGGAGCGAAAGCCTACTGAAGAGGCGTCCGCCTAAATTTTTATTTTTTTTGGAGAGGTCTTTCATAAAAAGCAGATAAAATCTTAGAAGAAGGTAAGAGGTTTATGAGTTCTCTTGCAAAAAGTTTAAACGAATATAATATCCAAACAACAAAAATATGGATTTCAAAAGCTAAACGAAGAAATAAGGATAATGAAGAGACAAGTGTGGTGGCTTTTGGAATAAGACAGGCATACGTCGACAAATTTATAAAGGATATAGGCTGGCTGAAGTGAAAGATTTCGGAGAAGGGGCTATTGTCTAACTTGGTTAGGATACTACCCTTGGGATTTAAAAGAACGAGTTAGGTAGTGGTCCCGGTTCAAATCCGGGTAGCCCCATATTTTCTTAAAGAGAATGTTTTTTAACAGAGACGGACTCTCCGAAAAGGAGGGGTTATCTTCTAACTTGGTTAGGATACATCCTTCGGGGGGATGTGATCCCAGTTCGAATCTGGGTAGCCCCATTGTTTAAGAAAAAGTCTTTAAAAGAAAAAGATGACATTTGGGGTCGTGGTCTAACTTGGTTAAGATTCACCCTTGGGGTGGGTGAGATTCCCGGTTCAAATCCGGGCGGCCCCATTTTTTAGTAGAAAGCTTATTTTTCGCACATCTCTCTAAGTGCGAGTATGAATTCGTAGAGTTTTGCTCTTTTGAGGAGGGAGAAGATAGCTTTTTTTGTAGCGACTGCCGCTTCGAATTGTTGTCTTGCTTGTGGTGTCTGTAAGTCTTCCAGTGTGAATTTTTTGAAGGTTGCGCATAAGTCTTTGAGCTGGGTAAGAAGTTGTTCTAGTTCCTGGAAAGCTTTGGAATAAACACTTTTTTGATAGTTCGTGAATTTGCTGATCCACTCTTGAAATTGATAAAGGTCTATGAGAAGAAGTTGTGCTGCTTGTGTTGCCCCGTCAAAGGTAGTGCTAATTCTCTGTTTCTCGAGATCTGCAAGGTCTCTGACAAAATTGTCAATGAGTCTGCTGGTTTGTTTGCGGGAGAGCTTTAGTTCTTTTTTTGTGAGGATAGTGAGTGTTTCTTCTTGGGAGATTTCTTCTGCAATCCTATTTTCAAGTGTATAAATTTTAACGATGGGGGAAGGTTGTTCTGCGAGGTTTCCTCTTTTTATCATAATAATTTCTTGAATGAGCCCTATTTTATGCTTTTCTTTTTCTCCAACAGGTGTAATGTTCCAATACCTTTATAAAGATCTGTCTAATCCAACTTTTTTATCGTTTTTGAAGATGGCTGCTGGGAAGAAGAAGGTCGGAACCACAGGAAGGTTTGGCGCGCGTTATGGATTGAGAGTAAAGCAGAAGGTTCTTGCTGTTGAGCAGCGTCAGAAACAGAAGCATGAGTGCCCGCGTTGTCACAAGTTGCAGCTGAAGAGGCTCGGAAAGGGAATTTGGTCGTGCAAGAAGTGTAGCTACAAGTTTGCGGGAAGGGCGTATTGGCCGTTGGGAGAGTGAAGATGGTAGCGTACAAATGTATCGAATGTCAGAAGGAGATAGATCATAGTACAGTAAAGAAAAGGGTTCGTTGTCCATTTTGTGGGTCGAAGATTTTGTACAAGCCAAGAACGACAAACACAATTGTGGATGCGGTGTAAGAATGGATCATGAGACTGAGAAGAAAATTGCGGATCTCCAGGCGCTTGAGCAGAACATGCAGAATTTCTTGATGCAAAGGCAGACAATTCAAGCGCAGCAGATGGAGGTAGAGAACGCACTTGAGGAGCTTGGAAAGGCTGAAGGCGGAGTGTATCGTATTCTTGGCCCTATAATGGTTGCCGCGAAGAAGGAGGAGTTGAAAAAAGAATTGGAATCAAAGAGAGAGGTCTTGGCGTTGAGAGTGAAGAGCGTGGAGAAGCAGGAGTCTCAGATTCGTGAGAAGGCGCAAAAGACGCAGGCTGAGGTGCTTGCGAAGATACAAAAGGAGGAGAAAAAATGAAAGATGTTGAGAAGGTGCAGGTGGTTGTTGAGAATCTTTGTTCTATTGAGAGCGACGCGACGATTCCGAAGAATGTTCGGCAACGCATCAAGGTCGCTATCGACATCTTGAATGCTGAGGATCGGAGTTTGAGTTTGCGTATTGACAAGTCTATTCAGGAGCTTGGTGATGTTGCTGAGGATCCGAATGTTCCGCAGTACATGAAGATGATGATTTGGAGTGCTGTTTCGCAGTTGGAGAGTAAGTGAAGACTCTCTTTGGGAATATAAGTTGGTTCATAGAAATGTTTATATAGGCGTAACGGGTAGGGTGCTTTAGAATGCAATCTACGTTGGAAAAAATTCGGGCGAAGCTTTCTGGAAAGGATATATTCACTGAAGAATTCGCAGAGGATTACGTTGAGCTGAGTCCTCAGGCTGCTGAGAAAACGAGCAAGGGAAAGGTGCTTATCCGCTCGTTTGTGATTGAGGATTTTGCTGATATCAAGCCCGCGTTGGACGCGTTGCGTGAGGGGTACACGATTACATTGATTAATATCCGTCCTTTGAAGGAGAAGGATATGGTTGAGGTGAAGCGTGCTGTCAGTAAGTTGAAGAAAACCTGTGATGCGATTGAGGGTGACATTGCCGGGTTTGGTGAGGATTGGCTTGTGGTGACGCCTTCGTTTGCGAGTGTGTATCGTCCTCCTGAGGTTTCTGAAGGTCAACCGCAGCAACAGAATCCCGGGACGCAATAATCTCCAACCTTTGAAGTGTTAAGATCTTTAACCTTTCTCCTAATCAGTTTGGTTTCTGTCCGCTAGTTACAAAAAGGGAATAAGAGACGCTGAAGATGTTGACCTTACTGCAAAAAAAGAATTGTGGAAGGGACTGTGAAGAGGTGTCCATCGCGTCATAAAAAAGAGAGATTTCCTTGGGAAGGTTAAGGATTAGCTTCCATTGCTCGAGGATGCTGACATCTTTGAAGGGTTTTGTGAAGATAAAATAGGTGATTGAAAGAGAAAAACGAAACTTTATAAATTTTTGTTTGCCCTGAGTGCTGATGGAAAAAATTGAGAATGAGAAGTGTCCGGTGTGTCAGGAAAAGAAGTTGACGCTGATTGAGGATGAGCAGGACATTCCGTATTTTGGAAAGGCGTTTATATTTTCGATGGTGTGTTCTTCGTGCGGGTATAGAGTGTCTGATGTTGAGGCGACTGAGCCGAAAGAATCGTGTAAAATCGAGTTTACTGTTGAGTCTAAGAAGGATTTGAATGTGCGTGTTGTTCGTTCTTCTGAAGGTTCGATTAAGGTTCCGCAGTTGAAGATGTCTTTGGAGCCTGGTGTTGGTGCTGAAGGGTTTGTTTCGAATGTTGAAGGGGTGTTGCAGCGTTTTAAGAAAGTGTTGGAAGCTGAAAGGGATAATACTGATGAAGAAGATATTCGCAAGAAGGCAAAAAATTTATTAAAAAAGTTATGGAAGGTAGAGTGTGGTGACGAGCTTTTGAAGATTGTGATTGAGGATCCTTCTGGAAATTCTGCGATTATTTCTGAGAGGGCTGATGTTTCGAGTTTGAAAAGAAAGAAATGAAGAGTTTCTAAAGAAATCCGTGCTCAAGTAAGTCTTCCCATTTGACTTCTCCTAATGCAGCTTGTGCTTCCTTAAAGGTTAAGACTGGTTTTTCATAGCGAGAATAGTCTTCGATGGCTATTCGTGGGCATGCTAATTCTACGAATGCTTGAATTGATGCGAAATTAAGGAGTTTATCATTGGTTAATTCTCCAATAGTTAAGACAAGAACGTTTTTTCCTTGTTGTTGTAATTTTTTCTTGAGAGGAGTGGCTGCTCCAAAAACTTGCCCTGGTTTTGTTCCAATAATAATACCAATCGTTGTGGCCTCTTTGAAGCGTTCGATGGCAGCAAATCTTTGTTTGATAATTTTATCCTTGAATTGATTCATGTCTAAGACTTCATCATTGTACAAATCTAAAAGGTAAACCGGCTTTGTGACAGATAATGCTGCTCCAAGTGCGTGGAATCTGTTTCCGATAACGAGAAAGGCGTCAACGTCTTGTGTTAGTGTTTTGAGGGTGTTGTATTCGCAGCCGACAACGTGGCCATCATAATAAGAATAGGATTTTTTTTGCGGGATGGCTATCTTCTTTCCTTGTTGTTCTAAAAAAGTTTTAGCCGCTTCTAAATTGTGAACATGCTGTACGCTTGATACTAATCCGAGAGTTGTGTAATCTTTAAGGAAAGGTAATGATTTTTGAAGAAGGGGTTCTAGAGGTGTTGTGTCTTGGAGCTCGATATATAAAACGGGAAACAAAACGTTTTTTATGAAGGGGGCGTGTCCGTAGTGGATGAGCAGCTCAGCGCCTATTTTTTGTGCTTCGTCAAGTGCTAAGTCGCATGCGCCCCAGCAGGGCTCTCCTGAGACGACAATTTCCGCGTTTGTTTCTTTTTCGAAAAGAGCTGTGAGTCTTGTTGCTTCTTTTTTGAGGCCTTCCGGGAATTGTAAGAGCGCCTTTTTTGTTCTTCTTTTTTTTAGTTCGCTGATGACATGCTCTTCCTTGTAATCAAAGATTGTTTCCATGAAAGAGGAATAATAAAAAGTCTTTTAAGGGTTGCTAAGCTTTAAATAGCAGTATTCTAAGTCCTGGTTTTGATGGAAAACGAAAGGTTTGAGAGGATCATGGAGTTGGCTTCGAGGAGGAGTATTTTTTATCCTGCTGCGGAAATTTATCCGAATAGTCCTGCTGGCTTTTGGGATTTTGGTCCTGTTGGTCAGGCGATAAGAAGAAAGATTGTTGAGGTGTGGAGGCATGAGTTTGTTCAAAAAGAGAGCATGTTGGAAATAAGTGGTGCTCAGATTTTGCCTGTAGCTGTGTTTGAGGGTTCTGGGCATGTGAGGTCGTTTGCTGATCCTGTTGTGCGGTGTTTGAAGTGCAAGAGGTATGAAAGGGCTGATCATCTTATAAGTGAAAACATAAAGAAGATTGTTCCGGAGTCGTTGCCGTTGGAAGAATTGGAAGAGCTCATAAAAAAGAATAAGATAAAATGTCCGAAGTGCGGGGGTGATTTTGGAAAGGCTTCGAAGTTTAAGATGATGGTTGAGACGTTGGTTGGAAAGTTGGATGAGAGAAAAACGTTTTTGCGGCCTGAGGCTTGTCAGTCGATTTTTTTGAGTTTTGTGAGGATGGTGAAGACGATGAGGCTGAAACTGCCTCAGGGGATCGCGCAGGTTGGTAGTGCGTTTAGGAATGAGATTTCTCCGAGGCAGGCTATTGCAAGGGCTGTTGAGTTTTCACAGATGGAGTGTGAGGTTTTTTTTGATCCCGCTGAGATGGACGCTGTTGATGGTTGGGAGGAGGTGAGAGGCTGCAAAGTAAGGCTGTTAGGGTTGAAATCAGGTAAAGTGGAGGAGATAAAAGCTGAGGATTTAGTGAAGAAAAAGATTGTTCCTGGAAGGTTGATCGCGTATTACTTGGCGAGAACGCAACAACTCTGGAATAAATTGGGGATTCCATTGGAGAAGATGAGGTTTAGGGAAGTCGCGAAGGAGGAGAGAGCGTTTTATTCGTTGGCAACATTTGATTTTGAGGTTGAGACAAGTCTTGGGTGGTTGGAGTTGATTGCGAACAATTACAGGGCAGAGTACGATCTAAGTGGGCACATGGAGCATTCTGGAACAAACCTAGAATACGCGAAAGAGGATGGAAAAAAGCTAATTCCTCATGTGTGGGAGATTTCTGCTGGTGTCGAGAGAACATTGTTCGCGGTTCTGGACGCTTCATTGAAGGAGGGGAAGGAGGGAGATTATTTTGCCCTAAATATGAAGACTGCGCCGTTTGATTGCGGTATTTTTCCATTGGTGAAGAAAGATGGGTTGTTGGAGTTGGCAAGAAAAATTGAGAGAGAGTTAAAGGATGAGTGGTTAGAGGTGTTCTTTGACAGCGCGGGCAGTATCGGGAGGAGGTACGCGAGGGCTGACGAGATTGGTGTTCCATTCTCAATAACTGTTGATTACGAATCTTTAAAGGAAAAAGATGTCACAATTAGGGATCGTGATACGACGAAGCAGGCGAGAGTGAAAGTTGGGGAGTTGAAAGAGGTTTTGAGAAAATTGAAAGATGGGGAAATAAATTTTGAAAAATTATGAGAGAGAAAAGTTTAAGTAAACAATTCTTTTGAGCGAAAAGCATTGGGCAGGTAATTCAGCCTGGAGACCAAAAGTCGGGCAATAGAATGCGCCGCTGGCAGCGACGATGCCGTGGGTTCAAATCCCACCCTGTCCATTTTAAAAAATGAGAAACATAAGAAAAGAATTTGACGAGTATTTTCTTAGAGGACAAGAAGGAGAATGGGCGGTTCTTGTAGTTTATGATGATGAAGAAATCGCATGACAATCTATGAATAAATCTTATGACTTCAGCGCGGTAAATCGGAGTGTAAATAATCTCGATGAGGATCAAAAAAGAATCTTTGAGAAGATCAGAAAACCTGAGAGTAAAAAAGGAATAAATCCAGAGTTAACAGCCTTAATTGAAGAGTTTTATAGGCAAATTTCGATGGATATTGAAGAGAGTGAATTAGGTGATATGAAAGACATTAAAGAGAGTGTGGAACAGAGAAATTCAAATCAGCTAGAATTGAAATTTTAATAGATAGAGGAGGAAAAAGTAAACGTTTAAAAAGAACAGCTTAATTTCTCTGTCCACATGGGCCTGTAGCTCAGTCCGGTAGAGCATTGCCTTCGCAAGGCAGGGGCCTCGGGAAACATGATGAGTGTTCGAGAATTCAAATCCCGACAGGTCCATGCATAAATTTTTATAGCGAGGGCTCTTTGATAAACAAATGGAAAGCTGTGTTTTTTGTAGAATTATAAAGGGAGAGATTCCTGCCGCAAAGGTTTACGAAGACGAAGAGATAACTGCTTTTTTGGATATTGCCCCTGCGTCCGAGAGGGGTGGTCACACTTTAGTGATGCCAAAGAGACATATGGAAACGATTACTGATCTTTCTGAGGAGGAGTTGAATGCTGTTATGAGGGTCGTAAGGAAGATTGTTAAAGCGCTGTTGAAGTTTGGGGAGGGCGTGAATGTGTTGCAGAATAATAAGAGGGTTGCTGGTCAGGCTGTTGCTCATATGCACATTCATGTGATTCCGAGGTTTGAGCGTGATGGGATTGTTGTTGAGAAGTGGGTCGCTCATCGTTACAAAGAGGGTGAGATTGAGAAGGTCGCTGAAAGAATAAGAAGTTTTTTAAAAGATTAACCTTGCCTTTTTCTTGGAAGCCTCGGTAGTTTAGCCCGGTAGAACGCCACTCTCATAAGGTGGACGTCGCAGGTTCAAATCCCGCCCGAGGCATTTTATTCCATAAATTTTACGCAAAATTGA
>DASRUL010000033.1:0-4919 GCA_035655455.1 Candidatus Nanoarchaeia archaeon
TGGAGCAGTTGCCTCTTGAAAGAGCGGAATAACTTTTAAATCAGAAGAGTATATGATTGTAAAATAAAATATGGATTTTTACGAGTATATTTTTTATAATAATGCTTAAATAGGATGAATTCTACCAACGAGATATGACAATTAATATCAAAAAAAATTTAAAAGCGTATACTATCGACCTGTGAAGTCTTAATTTTTCTGAGAAAAGCGTTATAAACATTTTGTCGCTTAACAAAGTATGATTTACGAGCCTGCAGAGGACAGCGTTCTTATCTTGAAGCGTGTGAAAGAGTGCTGTGCTGGAAAAATGGTCTTGGATCTTGGTACTGGTTCTGGGATTCTTGCGGAAGAAGCGCAGAAATGCGCGAAAGAAGTCTTGGCTGCGGACATTAACGAGGAGGCTGTTCTTCAGGTGAGAAGGAAAGGGATCAAAGCTGTTGTTTCAGATTTGTTTTCAAATGTTAAGGGGGAATTTGAGGTGATTCTCTTTAATCCCCCTTACTTGCCAGAAGAACCTCTTGAGGATGAAGGGACGAGGCAGCTCACAACTGGCGGAAAGCTAGGGACAGAGATTATTGAAAGGTTTCTTAAGGATGTGAAAAAACATCTTGCTTCTGGGGGAAAGATTTTAATGGTTACTTCTTCTTTAACCGGTGACGTTGAGTTTCTTTTTAGAAAATATCGCTTTCAGTATCAGAGGATTGATCAGAAAAACTTGTTCTTTGAGGAGTTGTTTCTTTATGCGTTGTGGAAGGAGAAGTAAAATTTCTTTTGATAGTGATTTTTTCTGTTTAAATTGTTTTTTGATTGTTGAGAAAGCGGTTTCTTTAAATAGGGATATGCGGAAGAAAGAGTGATGGGTTTTTTTAAAAAGAAAAAAGAGAACCTTACTTACGTTCTTAAGACAGAAAGAATTGACCTCGTTCTCGACAGAAACAGATTTGATCCAGAAAACATTCAAACAATTCCCTGCATTCTCCTCGCAGATACAGAACTCTTACGAATAGTTAACGGACAAGAACCCTACAAACTCTATCTCAGTCCGTCAGGCCCTTACTACTCCACCCAGCCACCAACATTCACTGTTTCAGGAACGCACATCAAAGAAGGACTGCCCTTCACCTCAAAAACCCTAGAAACTATCGCAATAGGGCTTCCTATCAGAGAAGTCGTTACAACCCTCCTAAAAACTGGACCAAGAACCATTGTCTTCACACTCAGCATTGAAGATGAGGTAGGCGCACGATGTATACTAACACTTACTGTTTTCACAAACATCTTAGTTGAACAGCTCAGTGCCTTTATCCACGAAGATCTCTTCTTGAAAGACCCAGTCCTCGACTTCAGCGGAACTTCAGAAAACCCAACTCTTGCCCTTCTTTTCCCACAGCCACTCATCCTCACAACCTTCGAACAAAACTTTCTCCTCATCTTCACTTTCGAAAAAGACGTCCCTCTCAAAAAAACAATCCTCACACAAGCAGCAACAGAACCGGCTTTTCGAAATGATGTAGCAGAATACCTCTCTCGAAAAAACCTTACCGCAGGAATGACCTACAGCATCCTCACAAAAATTCCCCTAGCAGCCACAGTACTAAAACCCTATACTCTTGACGACTTCCATCAACTCCTTCACATAGACAAAATCCAGGGAACACTCACTCTCCAAACCGCCCAAGGAACCATCTCAAAACCATTCGATCTTATCATACCAAAAGGCTTGCTGATCAACAAATACTTTTCAGACTACCACCAATGGGACGAGAACAACCTCATAGCAGTCTCAGCAATAATGCAATCAGACTATTCAAAATTCGTCGAGAAAAAAACATTCGGACCAAGAGTCATGTACGGCTCTCCCTACAAACCCTCAATTCACTTCTCCCTCAACCACATTGTAACCTCCCATCTCTACGGGAACTGGGAAAAAACAGACAGAGTTGTTCTCATCCCACTGAAAGACCTCCTCGCCATCAACAAACAAACAACCTATGGGGGTATTACTGTCGACTTTTTCTTTGTCGGCTATGTCAAACTTCCGAACACAACAAGAATCATCGACAGAAACCAGGGAGAAACTTGGGAAGCCTTTGTTGAAAGAATAAATTTTATTATCACCTATAAGCTTGGATTCAAAGTGACTGAAGGAGGAATGTGGGCGTGGGGTGGCTCATGGGACGTTACACGCTGGTGGAACAAACTCTGCGAAAAAAAAGGATGGTGGGCTGGACCGCACAGCTCCAGCCACCTTGGAGAGATCGCTTCCATGCGCTCCAAGCCTAAAGGATCAGCAGAACAAAAAGAATTTCGAGAATTCCAACTTCAAGAACTGCAAAAACACTATCCTGAACTCTACAAAGAATACAAAAAACCGCTGAATGCATGGAAGAGCTTCTGGAACATAAAAAACAACATTTAAAAAACCTCTTCTAAGTCCTCTTTTATGAAACAAAAACTTCTCATCCACGACAGCTAGTACTTCCTCTAGAAAAAAGAGTGACCTCACAAATTTAATAGTTATACGCCTCAAAAACACATTTTACAAAAAATCAACTTCAGAAAGCTGAACAATTACAACCATCAGAAATGTTTATAAAGAAACCTGAAATCCATGTCGTATGAAACCGACAGGTCCGACAAGTCTTGGGACGAGGCAGCTGGTAACGATGTTGAGGAAGGCGGCGGTCTTGCACAAGTTTGGTCTTTGGAAGGTTGTGGCGAATGAGATTAAAAAGCCGACAAGAAAGAGGCGTGAGGTTTCTCTAAAAACAATTAATACGTATCTGAGAGAGGGCGAAACTGCGATTGTTCCTGGAAAGGTGTTGGCTTCTGGAATGTTGACAAAGAAGGTGACGGTTGCCGCGTTTAAGTACTCGAGGCAAGCTGAGGAAAAAATTAACAAGTCAGGCAAAGCGTTGTTGTTAAAGGAGTTTTTGAAAGAGAATCCAAAACCAAAGAACGCGAGGATTTTAGGATGATCATTGATGGAACAGGTCATATTTTAGGCAGAGTCGCGAGTGTTGCTGCGAAGAGGGCGCTTCTTGGTGAGAAGGTGGATATTGTGAATTGTGAGAAGATGTTGATCACGGGAAGGAAGAAGTTTTTGGAGCAGCATTTTCGCGAGAGAAAGGATCGCGGTCATCCGTATGATGGCCCTTTTTATCCGAAGATGCCTGACAGGATTGTGCGGAGAACGATTCGAGGGATGCTTCCATACAAGCAGGAGCGAGGAAGGAGCGCGTACAAGCGCGTGATGTGTTATGTTGGTGTTCCTCATAGCTTGAAAGATCAAGCGATGGTTATGGTGGATGGTGCGAGTGGAAGCAAGTTGAAGACGTCGAACTTCTTGGAGCTGAGGCGGGTGTCTGCGTTTTTAGGGAAGAAAGTGTAAGATGGAAGAACTAAAACAAGAAGAATCTCAAGCGAAACCTGAAAACGTTGAGGTGAAACCTGAAGAGCCAAAGTCGAAGCCGAAGAGGCAGGTGAAACCTAAAGTGAAGGCTCCGGTTCAGGCGTCTGGAAGGAGGAAGCGGGCGATTGCGCGTGCGGTCTTGACTCCCGGAAAAGGGATAGTGAGAATTAACAAGATGCTCTTGGAGACGTATAGCTCTGAGTTTGCGAGGCAGAGTATTCGCGAGCCATTGGCGCTTGCTGGGGATGTTGCTTCGAAGGTGGATATCGATGTGCTTGTTCGTGGTGGGGGTTGGCAGGGGCAGGCTGAGGCTGCGAGGGTTGCTGTTGGTGCTGTGTTGGCTGCGTTTGACAAGAAGTTGAAGAGTGTGTTCTTGGGGTATGACAGGCGTTTGTTGATTTCTGATATAAGGGTGAAGGAAAAGCGTAAACCGAATGATTCGAAGGCGCGAAAATCAAGGCAGAAATCCTACAGATAAGCAAAGATGTTTATAGGGAAGCGTTGAAATTTTAAAATTGAGGCAAAATTAGTTTTTATCGTTCAATTTTTATTTTCTCTGCGAGTCCTGTAACCAGCTTGTCTAATCCTTCTTGAGTGAGCGGAACGCATTGTAAGGGGGGTTGGTGGGCTTGAAAAGCATCATTTATTTTTTTTATTGTAGAACGAAAATCGCAAAGTCTGCCATGAACTTGCTCCCTTAATTGTAAGGTGCGAGGATCACGGGTCGTTTCTGCTGTGGTTAGTTTTACCTGCTCTATATAATAAGCTATCGCTGCGCCAGCAAATTGTTCATAGAGCTCAAAATGAGGATCGACGTTTCTCAGGCTTTGGTAAAACTCATCAAAGTCCATAAATCAAGAACGCTGAACATCTTTATAAAAATTACTATTTTATGAGCTGTTAAGTTAACGTCACCTATCTTGCGGTTTGAACACTTTTTCTTAGGCGAGTTTTGAGAACAGAAGTCGGTAAATTTATAAAACTCACTTTCCCCGCTCCCTATGGTTTCACAGCCAGAAAACGAACCAGGCGCGAAGCGAGTTTTTGCGCTACTGAGAAAAGCAACTACTTTTCTTGCACGCCAGAAACTTTGGTTTCTGAGCGCTTTAGGGGTAGCCGTAGTTTTCTGGTACTTTGCTGGTAATAAATAACTGCGTTAGCAGACTAGAATTTAAGGGGCACTAACATTTACAGTTAAACAGTCGTTAAGGGCAAAAACATCTCAGTTTAGATTTTCGTTTAGGGGCTCTCTCGTCGCTATAGTTAAAGAAGAAAGGGGCAATCTCAATAGTTGAATCTTCTTTCATATTCTTTGTGAGAAAACCATTCAATAATTATGGCAAGAACAATCACGTCACTATTTGCTACAGAGTAAAGAAGTCTCCATCCGCTTGGCAAATCATATTTCCATAAGTTATCAATTCCATACTTTTCTATGTAAACTTTAGGTATCAGTTTCTTAGGGATTTGAGTGGCACAAAAAGCGTCTTCTTCAATATCATCTAAA
>DASRUL010000034.1:0-2455 GCA_035655455.1 Candidatus Nanoarchaeia archaeon
TGAAAAGAGGTGTAAATAAGGAGCTTATTAATATCTTGGAAAATGCTGCTGAAAAGATTGAAAGAATTATTGAAGAAAGGGTTGGGGAAGAGGAAGCGCTGAATAATCCTGTTGTAAATAGGGAGTTGATTAAGATAAGGGACTATTTGAAGGAAATTGAAGGGGATAAAGGTCTTGATGAAAGGGTGAAAGGTGAGGTAAGTGATATGCACGAAAGCGCAAAGGCTGTGCTTTCTAAATTAGGGATGAGGGGTGTTGACCGGAGATCAAGGGATGCTGTAAGTATTGAAATCTTGGTGCTCGCGGAGCGGGTGGAGAGATTAGCAAGTGAGTTAAAGAAAATCTCCTAATCCTTTCTGGTTGGAAGGGCTTGCCTCTTCTGTGAGTTTATCAAGAACGCCTTGGACGCGTTCTTCATTGAATTCGTGCTCGTCAACGAGTAATTTTTTGATCGCTTCTTGGTCTGGTTTTTTCCATAAGAGCTCGTACTCTTTGGTTATAGGTATATCTTTGAAGAGTGTGAAGATTTCTTTCCAGTCAAAGTATGTTTTTAAGGTGGAAAAGAGTTCGTCAAAATTATTTTTGTAAGTATATAAGAGCTTTAGTGCTTTTCTTGGTCCGATGCCACGAACCCCGCCTCTATTAAAGTCCGTGCCTACGAGAATCCCAAGCGCGATTAATTGATCATGGGTGATATTGAGTTCTTTGAGCACAGCGTTGAGTTCTATCTCTTCCAAAAAGGTGATAACGTGTTTTCCAGAAGGCAATCTTCTTTTTTGAGAGAGGGTGAGATTGCGAAGTAAGCGTGAAGCTCCGAAAAGTAAGGAGTCTGAGTCTTGGGAGGCGACAGCCCAGACATGCCTTGTCTTGCACATGAAGGCTGCTTGTGCTTCTGCTTCGCTTGGCGCTTCGATGACGGGTAAGCCTAATGCTTGAATGAGTGTCTTGCTTTCTTGGATCATGTCTTTTGTAAGTCTTGAGAATTGTTTAGAGTATTTACGCATCGCTTCGAGGTTTTCTTCTTCGACTGCTTTCTGGTACTTGGTTTCTGCTTCGAGTTTGCGTGTTGCTCGTTCTTGTTGTTCTTTGAGTTTGAGTGCTGGCGGTTTCCCGTCGAAAACGTAACAGAGGCGTAGTCCTTTGCTCATAAGATTGGTGGTTCTTGTGAACAATCCCTGTAAATGAGAAGTAACTCTCCCTCGGGAATCCATAAGTAAAGTGCCGTCTGGCTGTCTGATGGACGCGACGAATTGGTAAAGGGCGTTGGAGGCGTCGATGGCGATTTTTTTGTTTTTGAGGTCCGCGAGGTGAAGTTCTTTTTTTGGGAGGAGTTCTGCGATGTTGACGCCCATAAAGAGCTAAAAAGAAAAGGCTATTTAAAGTTGCGGGTTTATTTTTTTTGATGATGCTACCTAAAGCGTGGATGAGGGCTGGGAAGATTGCTGGTGAGGCGAGAGTGTTTGGCGCTTCGTTGGTGAAGGAGGGTGCTTCTCTGTTGAAAGTTGCGGATGAGATTGAGGATTTTATCAGAAGAAAGGGTGGAAGGATTGGCTTTCCTGTGCAGATTTCTGTCAATGGGATGGCTGCGCATTATACGCCATTTCCTGAAGACAAATCTATTTTCTCATTTGGGGATGTGGTGAAGTTAGACTTGGGGGTGCACGTTGACGGGTTTATTGGTGATAACGCGGTGACTGTTGAGGTTGGTTCGAAAGAGCATACATATCTTATCAGGGCGAGTAAAGAGGCGCTTGATGCTGCGTTGAAGTTGGCGAAGCCTGGGGTAAAAATTAGCGAGATTGGCGCGGCTGTTGGAGGGGTAATTGAGGGATATGGGTTAAAGCCGATAAAAAACCTTTCTGGCCATGGTGTGTCGAGGTTCGTGTTGCATGACGCCCCTTCGATTCCGAATTACGATAATAAGGATCCTGCGAAATTGGTTGAGGGTCAGGTGCTCGCGATTGAGCCGTTCGCGACAAAGGGGGTTGGCTGGGTGAAGGAGGGCGTTGGTTCGAGTAATTATCGCTTGTTTGATGAGGGTAAGCAGGTGCGGGATAAGAAGGTGAGGGAGGTGTTGGATTTTATTAAGAAAGAGTTTTACACATTGCCGTTCGCGAGGAGGTATTTGACAAGGGTGTTTGATCAACGTCTGGTGAATTTGGCGTTGATGATGTTGCAGCGTGCGAATATTATTTATGAGTATCCGCAGTTGCCTGAGAAGGAGAATGGATTAACATCGCAGCATGAGCATACCGTGCTTGTTGCTGAGAAGCCGGTTGTTTTAACATTGGGGAGTGAGGAGTAATAAGTTCAAAAAGGGAAATATGATGAAGAAATCTTTGAATTAATTAAAAATATAAAAGGATACAAGAAACCAGTTTTCCTAAGAATCGGTTATGAGTTTAATAATCCATCTCACGATTATTCACCAGATAATTTTATTTCTGCATGGAAA
>DASRUL010000035.1:0-9517 GCA_035655455.1 Candidatus Nanoarchaeia archaeon
TATCTTTCAAACGCTTCATCTTCCTCTCTTCCCATTTCTGATTCGCCTTATACAATAAAATAGCCACGGGCAGATTTGAACTTGGCTATCGCTAAACAACTGCCGTCAATGGCTTTCTTTAGGAAAGCTTCTGCCTACCAAAGACCATTATCCTTGGCCGCTAGACGACGGGGCTATAATCTTTTCTATAAAGAAAAATCATTAACATTTAAAACTTCTGCTTTTGTGGGCTCAGTAGAAAGTAGGTTTTCTTCCTCTTTTGAGTTCAACCTGGTGTTTTGTTAAAAACCGTAGTTCTGCTCTGAAAAATTCTCTGAAGGCTTTTTTCCAATAAAATCAATCCCTTTAAAATAATTGAACTTTCTACTGAGCCCACACCAACCAAACATTTATAAACAAACAGCATCTTCACAGCCTTGGAACGAAAAGAACGGAGAGGAACTTTATTAGTTCTTAACTTGTACCCATATGAACAAAACGGCACCATTACTTCCAAGCCTCAAAGAAAAACGACGATACCTTGTTTATGAAGCCCATTCAGAGGGCACCTTTTCTTTCAATGACGTTAAAGAGGCAATCCTTCAAGAAGCAGCAACGTTTTTGGGGACACTCGGACTCGCAAAGGCAGGCCTTATCCTCCTCGACGACTGGAACAACAACAAAGGCATCATCAGAGTTGCAACAGCATCCCTTGATAATGTTAAAGCAGCACTTTTCCTGATCAGAAACATTAATAAGAAAGAAGCTTTCATCAGCACGATAGGCGTTTCTGGAACTCTCTATAGAGCTAGAAACAAGTTTATCGCACCCTAAAGGAGGAACAATGCAACCAACCATAAGCCACCAAATGATGGGCTACGACAGAAGTAGCACCATGTTCAGTCCAGACGGACGACTACTACAAGTAGAATACGCAAAAAAGGCAGTAAGACAGGGAACAACAAGCCTCGGCATCGTCTGCAAAGACGGCGTCGTGCTCTTAGCAGACAAAAGGGTTATTGAACCACTCATCATCCCAGATAGCATCGAAAAAGTCTTCCAAATAGATGACCACATCGGAGCAAGCGCGACAGGATACCTCATGGACGGAAGAGTCCTTATCGAACGCGCACAACTCCTCGCACAACAAAACAAGGTTACCTACGACGCGCCCATCGATACACTAACCCTTGTCAAAGAAATCGCAAACATGAAGCAAGCCTTTACCCAATACGGTGGAGCACGACCATTCGGCGTCTCTATCCTCTTCGCAGGCGTCGACGATGAAGGGCCACAATTGTACATCACAGACGTCACTGGAATTTATTTCAGATACAAAGCGACAGCATTAGGCGAGGCAGAAACCCAACTCAAAGAAATCCTCGAAAAAGACTACAGCGACGACCTCAATATAGAACAAGCGATCAAACTCGGCATCAACGCCATGAGAAAAGTCTTCGGCAAAGACTTCGACATTGAGCGCATTGATGGAGCTTACATAAAAACACAAGACAAGCTCTTCAAACGCCTTAGTAAGGAGTACTTACGAAAACTCAAAAAGGCAGCATAATAATGCCCAAAGAAAAAACAACTATAGCAAAACTCAAGAGAGGAAGCATGCACTTCGAAGTCATCATTAACCCAGAAAAAGCAGTAGCATACAACCAAGGAAGAGCAAGCATTGAAGATGCGCTCTACACAGATACCATCTACCACGATGCAAAAAAAGGAACACGCGCCTCAGAACATGACATGCATCAACTCTTCGGAACCTCAGACCCCCACGAGGTAGCAAAAATCATCCTCAAAGAGGGGCATGTCCCACAAACAGAAGACATGATTAAAACACAAATCGACCAACGCAAACGACAACTCATCGACCTCATCCACCGCAGCGTCATTGACCCAAACACAGGAAGGCCACATCCACCGCAGCGTATTGAAACAGCGATGAATGACGCTAAGGTTCGCGTAGATCCCAACCAAATTCCAGAACGCCAATTACATGATGTTGTTCAGCAACTCCGCGTTCACCTTCCCATGAAATTTGAAACAAGAGAACTCTTTATCAGAATACCGGTCAAATATGTCGGCAGAACATTATCCCACATCAAACAAGCAACAAAAGTCCTCAAGGAATCTTGGGACAATGACGGAAGCTTACTCGCCACAGTTGAAGTGCCAGCAGGCATCCAAGAAGAACTCGAAGCCATGCTCAACTCCACAACAAAAGGAGAAGCAGAAATAAAAACACTCGGAGCAAAATAACCATGAGCATCCTCTTAATACAAGAAAAAACAATCGTCGTCCCAGGAGAAGAACTCGCAGAGGGCATGGACTTCCTTCCAGGAACAGACGTTATCAGAGACGGAGAAAAACTCATCGCGACAAAAGTAGGCATCGTCACCATCAGCGGAAGACTCATTAAACTTATCCCTCTCGCTGGAAAATACCTGCCCAAGAGAAATGACATCGTTATCGGCAAGGTCGTAGGTATGGGCTTCAGCGGATGGCGCGTCGACATTGACTGGGCGTTCGAAGCAAACCTCGCCTTACGGGATGCGTCCACAGAATTTATCGAGAAAACAGCAGACCTCTCCCAATACTATGACTTTGAGGACTGGATCGTGTGCCAAATCACAGCAGTCGCAGCAGGAGGACGCCTCATTGACCTCACTATGAAAGGACCAGGGTTACGCAAACTCGGTCCAGGAAGAATCATCAAAGCCACACCAGCAAAAGTCCCAAGAATCATCGGAAAACAAGGAAGCATGATCACCCTTATCAAAGAAGCAACAGGAACCAAAATTTCCGTCGGACAAAACGGCATCGTCTGGCTCTCAGGAGAAGACTCCAGCCAAGAACTCCTCGCGCTCAAAGCCATAGAAAAAATAGAAGCAGAAAGCCATGTCTCAGGACTGACAGATAGAATTAAAGCATTCCTCGAAGGAGCACATTCATGACTTATACCAAGAGATTCGACGGAAGACAACTAGACGAGCTCAGACCTATTGAAGCAAGAGTCGGCGTCGTCCCACGGGCAACAGGAAGCGCCCTCTTCAAGATAGGCAAAACCCACGCCATCGCAGCAGTCTATGGGCCACGAGAACTCTATCCACAATTCCTCCAAGATCACCAGCGCGGCGTTCTTCGATGCAACTACAACATGCTCGCCTTCTCAGGAGCAGGAGAACGCGTCAGACCAGGACCAAGCAGACGCAGCAAAGAAATCTCCATGGTCATGGAAAAGGCGTTGTTTCCAGTATTAGACATGAGGGCTTTTCCCAGCACTGTCATCGATGTTTTTGTAGAACTCATCCAGACAGACGCAGGAACACGCTGCGCCGCAATCACCGCAGCATCACTCGCACTCGCAGACGCAGGCATTCCTATGAAAGACCTCATCAGCTCAGTCGCAGTCGGCAGAATTGGAAACGCTATTGTTCTTGACGTCACCAAGGAAGAAGAAGATTATGAAGAAGGTATGGCAGACATCCCCATAGCAATGTCCACACGCACAGGAGAAATCACTCTCCTTCAAGACGACGGACTACTCACCAAGGAAGAACTCATCAATGCCCTCGGACTCGCAAAAAAAGGATGCGAAGACATCAAACGCGTCCAAATCCAAGCACTCAAAAACAAGTACAAGGAGGAACCCTAAATGATAGACATCACCAAACAACACATCCTAACCACGCTCTCCAAAGGTAGCCGCGAAGACGAGCGAGCATTCACAGCATACAGACCAATCACCGTTGAATACGGCATCTCACCCAAGAGCGCGGAAGGCTCAGCACGCGTCACCATCGGAAAAACAGAAGTCGTTGTCGGTATCAAACTCGAAATCGCATCACCCTTCCCAGACAGACCAGACGAAGGCACCATCATCGTCAACGCAGAGCTTCTTCCCTTATCAAACCCAGAATTCGAATCAGGACCACCAAGCGTCGAAGCAATTGAACTCTCAAGGGTCGTTGACAGAGCAATCAGAGAGGGAAAGGCGCTTGACTTCAAAAAACTCTCCATCACCCCGGGAGAAAAGGCATGGATCGTTCTTATTGACATCTATCCTATCAACGACGACGGAAACCTCTTTGACGCGGCAGCACTCGGTAGCATCGCAGCACTCAAAAACGCAAAATTCCCTAAAGTAGAAGATGACAAAATCTCTTATGGACATCTTACAAACCAATCTCTTCCTCTCGAACAACTTCCAATCTCATGCACTGTTCTCAAGATCGGAGACAGCTTCCTCGTCGATCCCTTGAACTCGGAAGAAGGCCAGATGGACGCACGCCTCACCATAGGCTGCCTTGAGGATGGTAACATCTGCGCACTCCAAAAAGGAGGAAACGCGGGTCTCACTATCCAAGACGTGGAAAAAATGGTCGAGATCGCGCAAGAAAAAACCCAGGAACTCAGGAGACACCTCTAATATGGAACTCACCAAGTTTGAACGGGCGCGCCTCATCGGCGCACGCGCACTTCAGCTCGCTATGGGGGCGCCGCTCATCCTCAACCTCAAAGAAAAAGATCTTGAAGAGATCAACCACAACCCCATCGAAATCGCAAAACTCGAACTTGAAAAAGGCGTTCTTCCCATCACTCTCAAGAGACCGATGCCCAAAAAAGTCGAGTAATTCTTTCCTATGAAACTCAGGAATGTTTCCTACAAAAAACGTTTCCTCTTCTTCAAACCAACACTCACCATCGCCTCAGACGAAGGAGAAGCAAGCATCTTTTACGACCAGCAACCAGACCTTGAAGAACTCAATAATCTCATCAGAGACTTTTCCATTACCATACCAGAAGACTTCACCACTCTTACTACCACTATCCAAGACAAAAAACTCGCACGCTGCCTTCAACTCGTCGCCTTTAACAGCCTTCGAAGGCCTTTCACCTTCTTTCACCAACAGCCAACCTCACTGCCAAGACCCATGCACGTCCTCCTCAAAAAGCCCAATGGCATAGAATTCCTCAGTCTGTCCCTTGACGCGACAAACTTCGACAAGGCAGCACTCGCGAACGAACAACTCTATGAAGCGGCAAAAAACATCAAAGACCTCGCCAGCAAGACAGAAGAGGCAATCCTCCAAGAACTCACAACATCCCTCAACAACATCTCCCTCCACTTCGACTTCACTCTCCGCCTCGGCATTAATTTCGCTGGACAAGTTCCCACCCAAGAAACAGAACACCTCATTCAAACACACAATCTCCTCTACGCAGAACAACCCTGCCAAACGCCAGAAGACTACAAACAGCTGACAGAAAAATTCAAACAAACAACCTTCATCTGCAGCCCAAGCCCAGCCTCCCCCTCAAACGCAGCACTTCTCTCTTTCACCACTATTCAAGACCTCGCAACAACTTGCAGCAAGCTCAAAGAACAAAAAATCAACATCTTCTATGAACTTGCGAAAGGAGAAGAACACCTCGCAGTCAGCCTCGGCATCCCTATCGTTAAGATCCAACCAGAACAGCAAGCTACTGTCAGGGCACTCTCTAAAATCAAAACTCTTCTCAAAGAAACCATGCAATCAAGAGAGAACAACCTTTAAAAAAATAATGACTTCACAGATTAAGAGGAAGAGCAGTATTGGAAGCGATAAGTATATTAAAGAAAAGCTAAAAAGAAAGGAGTATGGCTAATTGGGTGCGTAAGTTAATTGGTCATAAATTCACGTTAAAAGAAAAAGGGATAGCAGGTTTGGTTGCAGCGTTGGCAGCTGTAGCAATCAGTACTGCTGCGTTAAAGAAGGATGCTGAACCTGTGAGTGAGGTTGGCAGGATTAATCGCGCTTGCGCGGAAGTGAAGCAAAAAGCGGATCGTGCGGTGAGTTCTACAGGGGATGATGCTGTAGCTTTAGCGCTTGCTGAGGCTCACATTGCGAGCGAGGTTGGCAGGCTTAATCTCGCATTAAAGAATGTGAAGTTTGATCTAGACCGGTTTGTTGGTCATCTTGGTGTATTGCGCAAAGGGTTGGAGGAGCAGGTGAGATCAGTAAAAGATCATAAAGAATTAACCTCTTCAGAGGTGAGTGGGATGGTTAGTTATTGGATTGAGGAAATTGGGATTCTGGAGGGGGATGTTACTTCTTTGAAGGGTGCTTTAATGCAGGTTGTGTTCGAAATCCAGAAGGCGGAAGACACGGGCATTCCTGCTGAGGCGTTTGCTCCGCTTAAGGGAGTAATTGCCCAGGTAGAAAAAGATTTTCAGCAGGTTGAGGCGAGGATTCAGGATACAAAAAAATTGGGGGAGCAGGTTTTTATTAGACAGGGAAGCGTAACCATTGTTATTCATCGGAATTAATTTTTTCACTTATGATCACCTCTTTCAGAAGGAGACCTATGTCCTTAAGCTACATTTCGTGAAAAATAACCACAAACTATATAAACATAAGAAAAAAGAAAAGATCTAACATAAAAGAGGTTTACTACATGGCTCTCGCAGCACTCAGCACAACAGGAAACTTACTTCTTCAACCCTTCAAAACATTATTGATGCAACTTCTTGATATTATTCCAGGATTAGTTCTCGCAATCCTCGTCCTTATTCTTGGATACATCGTCGCGTACTTCATCGGATACGCACTTAAGTATGTGGTTGAGAAAGCAGTAGGAGCGCAACTCAGGGAAGCGCATCTCTCACGCGCAGTCGGCCACACCAACTGGTCAACCCTCATAGGAGAACTTGTCAAATGGTTCGTGTTCATCGTCTTCCTCAACGTCGCAGTAAACATCCTTAACCTCGGAGAGCTGTCAGACCTTATGCACTCGTTCGTCATGTGGCTCCCAAACGTTCTTTTCGCCATCATCATCTTCTTCGCAGGCATCGCACTCGCACACTACGTCGGCATCAGAATAACAGAACACACCAAGATGAAGGGCATGCGCCTCGTCAGCGGATTCGTCAAAGGTGTCATCGTCTTCCTCGTCGTTCTCGTAGCTTTGAACCAGATCGGCGTTGACGTCGCAGTGTTGCAACACGCCTTCCTCATCCTTGTCGCCGCACTCGGCCTTGGTGTCGCACTCGCCTTAGGCATCGGCATGGGCCTCGGACTAAGAGATGACGCATCAGACATCGTGAAGAGACTAAAAAAGAACCTTTAATTTTTTAAGGTTTATATAACTTGTTAGGTGTTTTATTTTCTTCTTTTTGTAGATTAATTTCATTGAGATCTTATGCATAGGCTATTCCTTTGAAAAATATTTCTTCTGCAATTTCTTTTTTATCGAGAATAAAAAAACTAGAGGTATTCCTTTGTTTTTCGAATAGTTTTTACTTTTCCCTTTCAGAAATGTTTATAAGGCTAAGCCCTTCCCCCCGCCTATGGCAGAAGAAACAGCAACAACCCTCGCTCCAATCGACGATTACCTGAAAGTAGGTCTCCACATCGGCACAAAATTCAGAACCAAGGCCATGTCCCCCTTTATCTTTAAAATTAGACCAGACGGTCTCTCAGTCCTCAACGTCCAGAAAATTGATGAGCGCATCGGCCTCGCAGCAAAATTCATCTCCCATTACACGCCAGAAGAAATCCTCATCATCTGCAGAAGAGAGAACGGCTGGAAGGCAGCAGAACTTTTCTCGAAAATCACAGGCACCAAGGCCTACACGAAACGCTACCCCCCAGGCATCCTCACCAACACCAAGCTCGAGGACTTCACAGAAATCAAGCTCATCCTCGTCACAGACCCCTTCCCGGACAAGAACATCGTCGAAGACGCGGCAAAAATCGGCATTCCTGTCATCGCACTCTGCGACACCAACAACGAAATAGCAAACCTTGACTTAGTTGTTCCCTGCAACAACAAAGGAAAAAAAAGTCTCGGCCTCGTCTTCATGATCCTCGCAAGGGAATACCTCAAGGCGCGAGGCATCATCCAAAAAGATGAGGATTTCACTTACAAAATCGAGGACTTCAGCCCAGAGTGAACTTAACACGCGAAGTTTTTAAAAATAATCCTTAAACATTCTTTTTTTTACAAAAAATCTCACTTAAGAATTTTTTTAAAAATTATTTTTAACACGGCAGACTAACAAAGCATTTATATAGATGTTCTATCTCCAATAACACTTGTGCTCAATGATGGTGCTTGATGAAAAAATGACCGTCATGCAAGTCAGGTCAAACTATTCTATTGTTTATCAGTTTAAACCAACGCTCAGACTAGAAAAAAGGTATGTGCGCACCCAACAAGACTTCGTACGTTACCTTAAAGACTTAACAGGCAACTGGAAAGACGGAGACTATTTTTTTAAAACCCCAAAAGGAACCTTCGCCTATTTCACCCTCAACGGCAGCAAGGTCAAGCTCCTCAAGAAATCCAGACTTGGAAAAGAATATCTCTGCTGGCAATACTTCTTCGCCACCCCAGACAGGAAAAAAGCTGAATAAGCAAAACTATATAAACAACTTTTCTTAAAATACTTTGCTCACAAGAAAAAGAGGATATCAATGCATGCGCGTATCTTAGGATTCATCTCCATCAAAGGCGGCGTAGGAAAAACCTCAACAGTCGCCAATATCGGAACGCTCCTCGCCAAAGATTACGGCAAGAGCGTTCTTCTTGTCGACGCAAACTTCTCAGGGCCAAACTTAGGCTTACACTTTGGATTCACACAACCACAGCACACCCTCCACGACGTTCTCGAGGGAAGAATCCCAGTACAACGAGCAATCTACGAACACTCACCAGGGCTGCATTTGTTACCAGCGTCCTTACTCTCACGACGCGTCACCACAGAACCCTTCAAAGGCATCATCCACTCCTTAAGAAACCAGTACGACTTCATCCTCCTCGACTCCTCACCTTGCCTGAATGAGGAGATTCTCGCAACTATCACTACCTCAGACGAGCTTTATATTCTCACAACACCGGACTACGTCACCTTGGCGTCCACTCTTCACGCGCTTAAAACAGCACGACAAAAAAAAGTCAAAGTGGCTGGCATCCTCATCAACAAAATCAGAGGAAAAAAGTACGAACTTGACATGAACCAGATTGAAGATATCACTCACGTTCCCGTCGTCTCCTTACTCACCTTTGACGAGTCCATGCTCAAGGCAGTCTCAAAAACAACACCAGTAGCAGTCCTCTCACCACGGGCAGAAGCAGCCATTCAATACAGAAAACTCTCAGCAGCACTCGCAGGAGAACGCTATAACGACCCACGAATCCTCTCAAAAGTAAAAAAACTCTTCTCAAAAGGACTAAGCAAAGAAGAAATCAACAGGGCAGTATTAATGGAAAGCCATTATTAATTATTTAGCTCTTTTTACAACAGTTATTGGATGGATGATACTTTTACTTTCTTCTGGAATTAGCACTACTTTATTAAAATGTATATACTCAAAAATAGAAAATATCCTACCCAGCAACCTTTACTTCTTCTTTCTGCTGAACACCCAAAGATTCCTCAACACCCTTAGGACCATAAGCAACAACCTTCACATTCACCTGCACGATATTCTGATCAATATTATTCGCGACAACAGTCTTCTTTACCCTTATTCCCTTCTCAGCG
>DASRUL010000036.1:0-18786 GCA_035655455.1 Candidatus Nanoarchaeia archaeon
GACTTCAAACATATCGACTGGAAAGCCTTCGCAAGAACAGACAAGCTCTTCGTGAAACGTTTTGAAGAAGACAGAAACTTAACAGTTCACATCCTAGTAGACTACAGCGGAAGCATGAACTTCGGAAACAAAATAAAAAAATACGAGTACGCAGCGAAAATCGGACTTGGATTCGCGTATATCGCCCTGAGAAATAACGAACGATTCGTCCTCAGCACCTTTGACGGCAAGCTTGACCTCTTCAAACCAAAAAAAGGAGCACAGCAATTAGCGGAAATCGTCTCTTATCTTAACAGAAGAAGGCCAGAAGGAACCACGGACTTCGAACGAGCACTCCAGCACTACAAGGCACTCATCAACTCAAAATCCATCATCATCATCATCTCAGACTTCTTTTATGACACAGAAGCAATCAAAAGAATCCTCACCAGACTTAAACACAACCAAATCAAGCTTATCCAAATCCTTGATCCGATCGAAAGAAACCTCAACCTCGAAGGAGACTACACCCTCATAGACTTGGAAAGCCAAGACGCACTCAGAACCTACATTGACCCTTACCTAAGAAAGCTCTACTTGGAAAAAATGGAACGCCACAAGAACGAGCTCGTCAAGGCGTGCAATGAGATAAGCGCGGACTTCCACCAAACAAGCACAGACCAAAATCTTTTTGACGTGTTCTATACCCTATTGGAATAATTATCTTATCACAAATGTCTCGCAATCCAACAAGCTCCTTACATATTTCAGCTTTTCCTGAGACTCAGCATACACTGTAAACAGCACCCCGCCTTTTTTCACCTTCTCTCCGACCTTACGATGCAAAAAAACACCAGCGCCCTTATCATTCGGAGCGCCAGCAGCCTTCGCAAGGCGACTCACACAATTATTACTAATTTCAGCAACAACGCCAGACACCTTAGCATGCACTTCATAACGAAACTTTCCAAGCGCAATATCTTGAGGAACAACTTTCTCATTGCCGCCCTGCGCAGCAATAATCTCCCTCATCTTCGCCAACGCAGCACCAGACTCAAGAATCTCTTTAGCCTTTCCAAAAGAATTTCTCACGTTAACCATTCCCAACAGCGTCCCAGCCAAGAACAATGATTTCTTTCTCAAATCCTCAGGGCCACAGCCAGTCAATACCTCTAAAACGTCACGGGCCTCCAACGCAGCGCCAACACCCCAACCAATAGGCTGACTGCCATCAGTAATCACCGGCTTCACTTTCATTCCAAGCTTCTCTCCAAGAGAAACAAACTTTCTCGCAAGCTCCATCGCCTGCCTTCTCGAACGAATCTTCGCCTCCTTTCCCACAGGAATGTCAATAACAATATGCGTCGAATTCGCAGCAGACTTCTTCGCCAAGATGGAGGCCAACAAAATTCCCTCAGGATCCAAACTCAACGGGCGCTCAATCTTAATCAGCTTATCATCAGCAGAAGCAAAATCAAGCGTTCCACCCCATACCATACAGCCGTTCGTTTTCTTCACAATCCTCATAATCTGCTTCTTGCTATGAGCGACAGGAGCCAACACCTCAACACAATCACTCGTCCCAACAGGAGAGGTGATAGATCTTGTCGACGTCTTCGGAATCAAAAACCCCGCAGCAGCGACAATCGAAACCACAATCGGAGTTGTCCTATTTCCGGAAACACCCCCAATGCTATGCTTATCCAACACAAACCTCTTTTTGAAGGTCAACCTTCCCCCATTCCTCACGATAGCCCTTGTCAAAAAAGCAGACTCATCAAGAGACATCCCATTCCTGTAACATCCAGCGACAAAAAACGTTGTCTCAACCTCGCTCAGCGCGTTCTCAACAATATCCTTTACAATAGCGTTTACCTCCTTCTCGGACAACACCCCTCCATCCAATTTCTTCTTAATCAACACCAACGACCTCGGCTTTTCCTTGGGGAGGACATCAATACTCTCACCTTTTTTTGTTCCAAGCTCGCGCGCAACATCCAAGAACAACACAACTTCTCCAGGTTTCACCACTTCTTTTCCTTCGCTCACATCAGCAACGCACACGATCTCTCTCTTGTTTCTCAAACGCACCCGGTCCAACGCGTTCACATCCAGAACTTCGGCATCCTTACTGTTCAAAATCGCAATAAAAGGACCGCCGGTCAGAACATCAACGACCCTAACCCTTAGCCTCATGTTTCTCAACCACCCCATAATACGACTCAACCACGTTCGAAACAAAGGAAAGCAACAACGGACCAACGATAATCCCAATAAAACCAAAAATACCCATGCCTCCAACAATCCCAATAATCACCATCACAGGATGCATCTTCGTACGCTGTCCAATCACCCACGGACGACCAAACGTATCAATTAACGTCAAGAGCATCCCCACAATCACAAGACCAACCGCAATCCCATAATTCCCCTGAACGACTTTTACAACAGCGAAAGGAAGCCATACCACCGCAGGCCCCAAAAACGGGATCAGCGCGAACACTGCAACAACAACAGCCCACAACAACGGAGAGCCAATTCCCAATACCCTGAACCCAATCGCGGTAATAATAAACTCCACCAAGGCAATCACAAAAATCCCATACACGATCGCGTACGTCGTATCACCAAGACCTTTCACTAATATCTCCTTATTCTTAAAGGGAATATTCTGCCTCACCTTATTTACAATCACCTCACCACCCCTCAGCAAGTGAAACAACGCGTAGATCGCAATCACAAAATGAAAAATCTTCGACGGAACGGACACAACAAAATTACTCGCAGCATTTGTAATATACACTAACGCTTTGGAAAAAGAACTTGAGACAAGACTATTTAATTCAGTATTCTTTCCAACCAGCTCTGTCATGTGTGTTGTCAACGTCGTCAAGCCGCCAGAACGATACACCTGCGCAGCCTCACGAATCAACGCGTTCGCAACAGCAATCAGCGGCAACAAAATCAATAACACCACAATAGCCGTGACAATAAACGCAGCGGCAAACTCGCTCTTTATCTTTCTCCCCAACCACTTGTACACGGGATGAAATACGTAAGCAAGCACAAACGCAGCCAACAACGCACTCACAAACGGTTTCACCACAAGATAACTCACATACAACAACACGAGAAACAAACCAATCAACACAACCTTCTGAACATCTTTCCTCTCCATCTTCTAAAAAACGCCAACAGCATATATAAAGCTACCGCCAAGACCGCAACAACATTTATAAATCTCCCAGAACCCCTCAACCCATGGACGTCGCAATCCTCTACTCGGGAGGCAAGGACAGCGCGCACGCGATAGAATACGCGTTCACTCAACGTTGGAACATCCGTTACTTACTCTCAGTCAAACCTTCTCGCACAGACTGCTATCTCTTCCACTACGCAACAGTTGAGCATACATCCCTCGTCGCACAAGCCTTAGGAATACCACACTTTCTTATTTCATGTACAATCGCAGATCCTGAACAAGAAGCAGCTCTCGTCAAAACCATCATTGAACAACATCCCGTAGACGCAGTCGTCTTAGGCGGAGTCGGCCTCCAAGAAACCCAACTCGGAAGCTTACAAAAAGCCCTCAAACCCCTAGGGGTAAACGTCTTCGCAAGCCACGCAGGACAAAATGAAGAAACCCTCATGAGAGAAATGATCACCAAAGGATACAAAATCATTATCACCCAATACGCAACTGATGGCCTCACCATGGACTGGCTCGGAAAGGAATTAACTCTTGAACATTTCGAGCACCTTAAGAAGCTTTCTCAGAAATACGGCTTTGATTTATTAGGAGAGGGCGGTTATTATGACACCTTTGTTCTCGACGCTCCTTTCTTTCCAAGAGCGCTTACCATTTTAGCGTCTTCAAAAGTCCAAGAGTCAAAGTACAGCGGGCACCTTATCATTACTTCTTTGGCTGTTCAAGAGAAACAACCCCTCTTAGCTCATTAGACTAAACGCGCCCTTCTGCAACAAAAACAACGAAGCCAACGCAGTCAACACGGCATTCGCAAACCCATACCCAACAAGACCAACATATATCGCGACAAGCATATCCATCATACTCATCCAATCACCCAACAGCAAAAACAATCCCCCCTTTATTAATAAGTACAACGCAGCGCCAACCACCCACTCAACAGGAAGAATAGAACTAAACAACAAACTCATCCCAACAAGCAGATCAAGAACACCAAGCAGTTTTATAAACATCAACACAGCATCCTTAAGAATTATATAAATATTACCATGGTTTCATCCTTCCCCACTTCCCAAGAGCAGATCTCAATTCACCATTCACCTTTGCAGCCTCCTCCAGAGAAACTCCTTCCAGCGTCGCTTCAATCGCCTGCATTGCAGCCGCCGCACCAGCACGCGTTCCCTGAGGGTGACCATGAATCCCTCCACTCACCAAGAGCACGCACTCCTTGCCAAAAATCTTCAACTCCTCAGGAATCAGCCCTGGATGCAGCCCTCCAGACGCAACAGGAAAAGCAGGCTTTATTCTCCCCCAATCCTGCTCCAACAACATTCGCTTAAACGGTTTTACTTTTATCCCTCTTAACACGTTCGCATTACACTGCACCTCCTCAACATCACCCACAAGCTTTCCCACCGCCGTTCCGCTATGAATCTGATCCACACCAACCAAACGCATCAGCTTCGCAAGAAAGGGCATGCTCATCCCGTGCTTCGGATTCCTGTCAAACGAGGCGTGCATCGCACGATGCGCATGAATCGCCATTCCATAATCCCCAAGAACCTCCCTCAGCGTCTGCACCGCAGCAGTACCTGCAACAACAACATCAATCATCGCATACCTCCAGCCATGATCATGCAGGAATTTCGCCCGCTTCATCATTTCCTTCGTTTCAGCAGTAATATTAATGAACGCATCTTTTATGTGACCTGTTTCCTTTTCAGCTTTATCACGCAACTTCGCCATCAGCTCAACACGCCTATAAAAATTATTGAAACTTGTCGAACTTAAGTTCTCATCATCCTTCACAAAATCAAAACCACCCATCCATGTTTCAAAGCCAATCTGCGCATGCTCTGAAGCACTAAATCCGATTTTCGGCTTAGGAACTGCGCCAACCAAAGGCCTATCTTTTACCTTCATAAAACGACGGATCCCTTCGATACCCTGCCTCGGTCCACTAAAGGAACGAATATACCTTTTTGGGAGCGTCGCATCAACAAGACGCAAATTTTTCAACGCCTTCATCCCAAAAATGTTCCCAGCAATCCCGCTCAATAATTGCGGCGCATTCCCAGGCTCCCACAACTCCAAAGGGTAAGCCACCTTCACAAAATTCCCTTCAATCTCAAACGCGGTAGCCATCAACCCCCTCATTCTCTGCGGCAATTTAAACAACGTTGTCCACGTTCCCGTGGAACTCTCAGAAGCAATCCTTCCTATCGCTTCTTTCACAGAAACACCCTTCTCAGGCTCAACATAAAACAAGACAACAAGATCACTCTTCTTTGGCTTATAAGAGAAATCCACAAAATCAAGATACCACTCCACTTTTTTCATTCAACACCCTGGATGAAACATCCTTAAATAATTTTCTTTCACAATTCCAGATAAGTATTCTCAAGATATGTCAACAAGGCCTCAACCCTCTCAAATGAATCAGCGTTCTTCATGCCAGCAGCAGAATCCTTCAATTTCTTCACATTCTTCAACGCCGCAGGAAACTCCTTCTCCAGACGCACCGTATGTCGCTCCGCAGCCTCCCCACGCAACAACCCTTCCATCGCGCTCGTAATCCCCCTTAGATTATTATTAAAAAACTGCTCCTTCGCTATCCCCGCTAATGGATCAGAAATCTTCAACCCATCGGCCTCAATCTTCACCTCCAGCACCCTTGACAATTCCTTCAGTTCCTTCAACTTCCCAATCACTTCACTCTTCATCTCAGAAGGCATTCTCATTCATCTTTAAAAACTTTCTGATTCTTCAATAGATCTGGAAGAATATCTATATTCTTTAAAATATAATCCGGCTTTGTTTTCCTCAATACTCTTCTTGAAAATGTTCCCTCAACAGCAATCGTGACCGCACCCGCAGCCTTCCCAGCCAGGACATCCACAACAGAGTCGCCAATCATCACCACTTTCTCACATTTCACCTTGCTCCACGCTTTTTTAATCCCCTCAGGATCAGGCTTTGCCTTCCTTACCTCCTCGTTACTTACAATCACTTCAAACCAAGAGGACGGAATCCTCGCGGCATTCAAGAACAACTCCACTTCCTTCCTTGTCGCATTTGAAATTATCGCCAACACATACTTCTCTTTTAGCATTTTCAACACTTTCAACGTGTTCTTTGTCAGCGGTCTCGCCAACTTCCCATACTTTTTAATGATCAATTCCTTGTGCACACGCTTCACTTTTTCAACACCCCTCTCAGAAAGACGCGGAAAAAACCTTTTAATCACTTTTTCACTCACACGACCGTCAAGGGTTTTCCTCAACTCATCATCCTTCACTTTTCCCAACCCACACAAGACAAACGCCTCATTAAATGAGCGAACATGAATCTTTATAGAGTCTATCAGCGTCCTATCAAGATCAAGGCATATCAGCATTCTCATCTTACCCACGGATACTCTTTCTTTGCCCTTTTCACAAACTTTCCGAACTCCAACACGCCAAACTCAGAGACAACAGCCTTCACATCCTCTTTTTCAACAAGCTCAAAGCTAGGATTCAACACTTTCACGTGTTCTGGATGCTCTAACCAAACTTCTTTCGGATCACGACGCTCAATTTCAATCTTTTCAGTGAACTTCCACCCCACAGCACACACATACAATGGAACATGAAGAAGCTTCGCAGTCTTGCCAACCAAACCAGAACCAATTTTATTCACAACACCCTTCTTCGTGATCGCGTCAGCGCCAATCAAGACAACATCACACCGCTCTAACAAGAGACTCATCGCACTGTCAACCGCATGAACATTTCTAATGCCTAACTTACTAATCTCCCTTGAAGTAATCCTCCCCTGATACAACGGCCTCGTCTCAGTATTGTACACCACAAATTTTTTCCCCTGTTTTTTCGCAGCATGAAGAATCTTCATGACACTCGAGGAATGGCAATGCGTAAACACCTTCTCTCTCACCAACGGAAGACCAGCAACAACAAGCTTTTCCTCAGCTTTTTTGAAATACTCCAACGCTTCCCTTACAGAATTCTTCAAAGCAAAGCGAACAGCATTCCTCAGCGCCGGCTCAGTCAGTCTCAAGGATATTAATCTTTTCGCAGCACTAGCGTTATATCTTAAGGAAAGACCTCGCAATCCCGCTTTCGCAATATTCTCAGCACCTTGAATTCTCATCTCCCTGATGCTCTTACAAATCCTCTCAAACTCGTCCATCACCCTCTTTTTCAATCTTCATTTTATATAAACCCTGCGAAAATCTTATAAACGAATGCAAGAGAGAATACCTATGGTTCTCGAAGCGCTCATCGATCCGAGGCGGGCAAAACAACACCCCCTCTGGCTCTTCGCCTTCGGCATCCTCTTTTCCAGTGTCGCGGTCATCTTCAGCCTCTGGGTTTTTAAATCCCAAGCAAGCCTCATCATGGTTTTTTTAACGGCTATTATGGCCGTGCCTTTAATGTACGCAACCCTCATCACCGAAGAAAACGAAGACATTATCCTCCACAACGAACGCAGCATCCTCAAAGAGCACAGCAAAGCACTCACCTTTCTCAGCACCCTCTTCCTCGGTTTCGTCGTAGGCTATTCCTTACTTTATCTCTTACTTCCCAGCCATCTCGTCCAAGCAACCTTCAACGTTCAACTAGAGACTATCAACACCATCAACGCCAACCTCAAAGGAAATATCATTGACTGGGAGCTTGGATGGAACTCCTTCTTCTCCGTCATGACCAACAACTTCAAGGTGTTTCTCTTCTGCATAGTCTTCGCATTCTTCTTTGGCGCAGGGTCACTCTTCATCCTCGCGTGGAACGCATCAGTCATCAGCGCAGCAGTAGGAACATACTTCAGAAACAGCCTCGCAGACTACGCAGCCACTCTTGGTTACAGCAAACTAGCCCTCTACTTCAACCTTTTCACCATCAGTATTTTGCGCTACATGATCCATGGCATCTTTGAAATCGTCGCCTACTTCTTAGGGGGCTTAGCAGGAGGCATCATCTCAGTAGCGTTGCTCAAACACGGCGTAGGAAGCAAAAAATTCAATCTTGTTGTGTATGACAGCCTCATTCTCATCCTCATCGCCTTCCTCTTCATCCTCGTCGGCAGCCTTGTCGAAGTCTTTATAACACCTTTGCTTTTCTAAACTTTTATGGATGAAGATAAAAAAATACCAGATGCATGGCTGTATCCCCCAATACTTCTTCTTCTTGCCAATTTTATCTACAGACTCATAGACCAGTCACAAATGCTTTTCTTTTTTCCTCTTGATTTCAACAACGATGTCAGCTCTTATATGGCACAGCTTCACTTTCTCGATGTCTGCGGTTTTCATAATTTTTGTCCTTATTGGTATAATGGTTTCATAACCTTTAAATTTTCACCGCCAGGATGGTATTTTTTCGCCTATCCGTTACAATTACTCTTTCAAGATGTTAAAATTGCAACTTATATCTCCCTTTTAATTATATTTCTCTTAGGGTTTTTTTTATTATATAAATTAGGAAAAAGCGTCGGATTTAACCCCTTACAAAGAATAATTTTTTTTGCACTCTTCTTCGCCAATGCTTCAGCGATTGGAAACTTCATTCGTCTAGGAAGAGTTAATGAGTTATTGGGATGGGTGTTATTTATTCCTTTCTTCTTCTTATTTTATTATTACAAAGATAAAAGAATAACACCCTTCTTTTACTTATCCATCCCCCTCTACGCAGCAATCATCCTTTCTTATCATACCATCGGAGTCTTATCTTTATTTTTATGGCTCGGATTTCTCTTAACAAGAACCTCATTTAAGGACTCTGTTAAAACCTCCCTTTCCTTATTTTTCGGTTTACTTCTCAGCTCATTCTGGCTAGCCCCCTTTCTATTCACTATCTTTACCGAGAGCGCAATTCCACACTTAAAACAAGGAGAATGGCTTTGGTACTTCGGAGCTAAAAGCATTTACATTCAACTTCCCGCTTTTGTTACTTCTTTAGCAATCATTCTGCTTTTTTATTTCTATCTTAAACAAAAACCTTCACGATCGAAACTTCTCTTCTTTTTACCCAGCATCGGACTCGGAGCATTATTCTTTTTACACTTAACACCTTTCTTTCCTGTTTTAAATCAAATCTATCCAGATCCGATCATCCACTATTTTCTTTTCTTCAGCATCTTCTTTTTCCTTAGCTTAGACTTAAATTTCTTACCAAAAAAATTAGCTTCACTCGTTCCCGCACTTTTAATTATAATAACCCTTATTAGCATTGGATTCAATATTCTTCATACGCCTTTCTTTAATCCGCCTGATTCTCAACTTGAACAAGAATTTATTCAGCAACTTTCCCTCGTAGACGGAAGATTCATTATGGTAGGAGACTATTATCCGGAAGGACCCTTCTCCAAAGCATTCTACTCCTATGCAGCAACGAGAAACATCCCCTCCATCTCAGGATGGTATCCAGAAGAAAAAGAATACTCCTACATAGAAAGAATGGCCAAACCCCACAATGCATTTAATCAAAAAAATTGCGCTTTATTCAAAGAAGAATTAAACTACTTTAATACAACCCATGTCTTTACAAGAGATGAATTCTGTCTTACTTTAAAAGAATGCGGACTAACAAAAAAAACACAAGGGGCAAGGGCTTGCCTCTACACTATTTAAATCTTCTGCGCTTTTACCATAATAGATAATCCGAATGGTAAAGATAAATTATATTTAATTAAGATCCTTTCCAATTTTAAAATTCCAAACAAAACTTTATTTAATGAAGGATTAATCTTTTTTAGATCTGACTTACCAGTATTTACTTTTAATAAGCGCATGATTGCTAAGGGAAGAAACAAAAAAGAATTCCAATAAAAAATTTTGTTTATTCCAAATCCTGACTTTTTTATTAATTTCTTTAAACCAGATTTTGTATATCTTACTTTACTCATTACTGCTTTATCATGCTCGCTCATCATAAATTGGTAAGAAGCAGTATTAATAATTAAATAACCCCCTCTCTTCAACACCCTGTAAAACTCTTTCATCGCTTGCTGATCATCAACCCACTGATGATAGATCACATCACTCGCTAATACAAGATCAAACTGCTCATCATTAAAAGGCAAATTTGTGATACTCGCCTTGACAACTTTATTCCCCCTCTTCTTACTGAAAAACAACGCATGATCAGAAAGATCGACACCAACAATCTCGCCATACTTTTCTAATAACTTCATATTCCTCCCAGTGCCACAACCCGCATCGAGGATTTTTAATTTTTCCCCCTTAACTTCATTTAATAAATCTCTATAGAGTAATCTTAATCCTTTAAACCACCAGAACTCATCCTCAATCCTGTACATTATTTCATATTCCGCATCTTTCATTTTTGTAGAACATACACTGAATAATCGTTCACCCCGCTCATCATTGTATACAACTTACTTATTTTAAATTCTTTTTTATACAACTCTCCATACACTTCATGTTTTCTAATAAACTTTCCAACATCAAAATGCTGCACTATCTTTCCAATCAAATTCCACTTCGCTCTAGTCGGTGTATCCTCTATTACAAGGAGTATACCCTCATCTTTCAACATTTTCTTAGCAGATTCAAGAACTTTTGCCACAGAAGCATCATCCAAATGATGAAAAATACCACAAACCAAAATATTCTCAAACTTTTCTTCAATATCCATCTTTGCCGCATCTATTACCTTAAAATTATAACCATACTTCTTTCTTGCATATTCAATATATTTCTCAGACAAATCGATACCAAGATACTTTTCTTTTCTAAATAACGTACAAAACTCTCCTGTACCACATCCAACATCTAAGGTTTCTCCATCTAGGTTTAGTTCTTTTTTAATAACATTCTTCTCTCCTTTAAAATTATTTTCAAGAATTCTTCTAATTATAATAAAAATACTCGGATTTGAAAATATCTTATTAATCAATCTTTGTAACATTTTCACCCTCTGCTTTTACATATTCATACAATTCTTTTCCAGTAACAATCCATGCATCCTTTTCTTCACTCAACAACTTAAGAAGCTTTTCATACACAACAAGCATAGTCTCATTCATACTAAAATGCTTCTCAGCATGCGTCACAATCATCGCGACTCCCCCAATTTTTTTAATAAAATCAAATTTCTTCTTCCACAACTCTAAAACCTGATCCTCATTATATCCTAAAAATAATAAGGAAGAATCCATCGGAAGCGTAATAGGAATACGCAAAACGTCTTTCTTAAAAAAAGGGAATACTGTACATGAACCACTCACCTCAGAATCAGGCATAAACAATTCAGTATCAGTTACACTTGAATCATACTTAAAATAAGTACTCAAGTTTTTATCAAGTTTTTCGCTTATTAGCAACGAAGGAGCACGAAAACCAACAACGCCATATTTTTTAAAAAAACCCCTGCATTTATCCAACCTCTTTTGAATATTTTCTTCGCTAAGATACGGAAGAAGCGCATCATGCGTATCACCATGACACGCAATCTCATGCCCCTCTTTTACTATAAACTGCAACACTTCTTCTTTTAATTTATAATAATTCCCAACAACAAAATTCGTCGATTTAAAATTATATTTTTCCTCCAATTCTAAAAATTTATGCACTGATAAAAGTCCCTCTTCAGTGTCAATATCATGTGAAAGAACAACCGCAAATTTTTTCCCCCTTTTCCAAAAACTCTTTCTTTTCTTACTTGCAAGCACATTTTCTATATGTTTTAAAACATCCACAGAAACGTCAGCAGGCCAATTTGGAAAAATAATCTTCAACTTTCTCTTTTTTACCTTCATCAACAATTTATTAATCCCAATTCTGAAAGGGATCTTATGGTAATGAAACGGAAGATACGCTAAAACAGGTTTTTTCTTTATAATATACTCTTGATTTAATAAATATTGCAATTGCTCTCCCATTGAAAAAGCAAAAACATGTTTTCCATTCACTTCACCAATCAAAGCAACCTCTTTCCCCTCATTATCAATACCGCTTAACAGAATTTTTCCAGAAGTAATCTCTTTTATATCCTTAAATAAAATCCTACAACCCTCCCCCACCCATTCCGGACTCAACTTCGGATCTTTGAAGACTAGTCTTAATAAAATCCCGCTCATAATTCCTTCTTCATATGTTTTAACCAGTACGAAAAAACATCAGAAAGCTGTTTATAAATAACCTTCAAATTCCCACCCGTCGCCTTCCCATGCTTCCTTGCAATATGATTCGCTCCAATCTCTTTAATCTTATACTTTAACTTATCAGCCTTGATAAGAATCTCAGCGTCAACAAAAGCAGTCGTAGAGGTGATCTTAATTTTCTGAAAAATCTCCCGCCGATACATCTTCACCCAATCAATATCACCAAACCACACTGTCTTAAAAAGAACAGCAATTGCCAAGCTATAAATTTTTGCATTTACTCTTCTCATCAACGGATCCTGCCTTTTAATCCTGAAACCAAGGACAATATCAGCATTCTTTATCTCTTCTAAATATCTTTGCAAATCCGGAAGATAAAACTGGTTGTCAGAAGGAATCAACGTCACCAATTCCATAGAAGCCATTTCCAAACCTTTCCGCTCAGTAATACCAAACCCAAGATTCCTCTCATTCTGAATCACTTTAACCTTTTTGTTCTTCTCTGCAAACTCTTTCGCAAGCTCTAACGTCCTATCTTTACTGCCATCTTCGATCAAGAGGAGCTCATAATCCTTTGTGTGCTTCTCTAAAAATTCAGTTGCTGTCTCTAAAAACTCCACAATATTTTTTTCTTCGTTATACGCGGGAGCAATCACAGAGAGCGTGTATTCGTTCATTGTCTCTTTCTCACAATACCCATTTCTTCCATTTTTTGTTTGTATTTGCTGAAATATTCACCTACTTCCCCCTGCGTTTTTATCCATGAGGCGTACTTTTTAATTCCTTCCCTAATATTCACTTTTGGCTCAAAGCCCAATCCTTTTAGTTTGGAATTGTCAGAGAATAAATGCCTAACATCCTGAGGCCTGAACTCATGGCTCAGATGATACATTGAATCTTTGTTGTACGCTTCGCATAAATAATCGACGAACTCCAAGATCGTTGTTTGCTTTCCAGTGCCCACATTAAATACCTGATTATTCGCTTCTTCCCGCTCCATCACGAACACATTCGCCTTCGCAACATCTTCAACGAACACCAAATCCCTCGTTTGTTTTCCATCTTCATACACAATTGGAGGGAGACTATTTAAAATGCGAGTAGAAAAAATAGAGCAGACACCAGTATATGGATTGAATAAAGACTGCCGAGGACCATAGGTCATTGAGTACCTTAAACCGACAGTTGGAATTTTCAAACTCTTTCCCATAGAAGAGGCAATTAATTCCTGGCTTTGCTTTGTAATGGCATACGTCGTCTCTAAAATTAACCTCTTTTTCTCATCCGTGGGCATTGGCTGCAAATTTTCAGAACATACAGGACACATCACTTCCCACTTACCCTTATTCAGGTCATCAATATTCCTAAAACTAGGTTCTTGGACGCCATGTTCTTCACAACGGTACTTTCCTTCCCCGTACACGGCTTGAGAAGAGGCATACACTATTTTTTTTATGGGTAAGTGCTGCGCTTTGATCGTCTGAAAGATATTCAACGTTCCTATCGTGTTTGAATGCACATACTTACTCTGATTTAAGGCAAAACCGCCATATGCTGCTTGGTGAAAAACACAGTCGACTCCTTGCAAGGCTTTCAGAAGAAGAGTCTCATCCGTTAAGCTTCCATGAATAAATTCAGCCTCTTTCTGGATCCACGCAGGCTTTCCAAAGGGATGCGTCTCCTCTTCTAGATTGTCAATGATCCTTACTTCATATCCTTTCCTCAAGAGCTCGTCAACGATATGAGACCCAATTAAACCTGCTCCGCCTGTAACTAACGCTTTCATGATTTATACCTATTCACCCGTTCAATAACAGCATCGACTTCATCAGCGCTCATGTGCGCATGTAGCGGCAAAGAGACGATTTCTTGCGCAACATTCTCAGCAACTGGAAATTGACCTCTCCTTAACCCCAGATACTCGAATGCTGGCTGCAAATGGATAGGAATCGGATAATGAACCTGCGTCTCGATTCCTTTTTCAGCAAGAAAACTCATGAACCCGCTTCTTTCTTTTGTCCGCACGACAAACAGATGGAAGGCATGCCTTGTTTCTGGATCAGCAGATGGCAAAGAAATTTCAGGATTGTTTATTTCATCCAAATACCTTTGCGCAATCTTACTTCTCCTTTCATTCCAATCATCGAGTTTCTTTAATTTTTTCCCTAAAATCGCAGCTTCAAGCTCACTTAAACGATAATTGTAGCCTACTTCTTGATGCACATGTTTCGCTGACTGACCATGGTCACGCAGCCTTAATGCACGTTGATACATTTTATCATCGTCTGTTACAAGCATCCCTCCTTCGCCGCAGGCCCCGAGGTTTTTGGTGGGGTAAAAACTAAAAGCACCGCTTGTAACAGGAACTCTCTTTCCCTGAAACTCAGCGCCATGCGCCTGCGCACAATCTTCGAGCACTGCCCATCCTCTTTTTTCTGCAAGTTCCGCAACTTTATCCATCTTCGCCGGATGGCCATACAAATGAACAGGAATAATCGCACGTATCTCAGGATGGTCCTCTATACTGTTTACATCAAGCGTATATGTCTTTTCATCAATATCTGCAAATCTAGGCTGGGCGCCGACATGTCGAATAGCTTCAGCTGTTGCAAAAAACGTATTTACAGGAACAACGACTAATCCTTCTTGACTTATCTCTACTCCGAAAAGACCTACATGAAGGGCAGATGTGCCATTCGCACAACTTACCCCATACCTTTTTCCACAATAAGCAGCAAAACTCCTTTCAAACGCCTCGTTCTTTTTCCCCGAAACATAACGCCCACTAGCAAGAACTTCTTTTACAGCACTGTCTATTTGTGCCTCCAACTCTCTATACTGGTCCGCGGGCCTTACAAATGGAACTTTCATCGTTTTCCCAGCGTCCGAGAATTTATAAAGTTTTGTCTGTTTTTTGAGTAAGGCTTTTAAAGCACCTAAAGATCTTTAGGCTATGAAAAACGTCGCTGTCGTCGGTCTAGGTTATTGGGGACCGAACATCGTAAGAAATGTCCTTAGTTTGCCTGACGCACACCTGTATGCTCTTTGCGACAGCAACGAGGATCAATTCAGGAGCAGGCGATTACCTCCACTTCCTCCCTCCACAAAATGTATATCTCAACTGGAGGTGCTCTTAGATGATCCCGCACTTGATGCGGTTGTTCTTGCCACTCCAATTTCAACCCACTACGCGCTCGGGAAAAGATGTTTAGAAGCCGGCAAACATCTTCTCATTGAAAAGCCATTTACTCAGACAGGGGAACAGGCACTTGAACTCACACATCTTGCTGAAGATAAAAAACGCGTACTTGCAGTCGGGCACACGTTCCTTTATACCTCTGCTGTACAACAAATGAAAGCTTTGATTGATAAAGGAGAAATTGGCGAAATAAGACATATTCATATCCAAAGACTGAATCTTGGCCAGTTTCAAAGAGACACAAATGTGGTTTGGGATCTTATGCCCCACGATCTTTCAATGATTCTTTATTTTATGAACGATCAACTTCCTTCTCAGGTTCTAGCCCAAGGACACGCACATTACAATCCCGAGACAGAAGACACCGCGTGGGCAAGTTTAAGCTTCGCTAAAGGCGTTTCAGCTTATCTTCACAACTCTTGGATTGACCCGCGCAAGGTCAGAACCGTTACTGTTGTCGGAGATAAAAAAATGCTCCTCTTCGATGATACTGATCCAAATATGAAACTTCAAGTTTATGACAGGGGGGTGGAAGAAAACTACTCAAGCTTTTCCGGTTTTAACGCCGCTTACCGTTATGGAGATATTCATATTCCTAAAGTGGATGGCGGAGAAGCTCTTGGGAGGCAGTTAGAACACTTTATAACATGCATTGAGACAGGGAGAAAACCCCTTACTGACGGAATGAACGGCTATCGCGTTGTTAAAGTTTTAACTATGATTCAAGATGCAATAAGAGCGAACAAGATTATTAACTATAGTTCGGGCTGTTAATTTTTATCCAGATGATATCTTATAACTGATTTAAAGGGTCATTAAAACCTATTTGAAAGAGGTGGTTGATTAAACATTTAGGACTTTTGCTATAGAATGATGTTTAATATAAAATTAGCCTACCAAAAATTCAATACTGCTTTAATCTATGCAACAAAATAATGTCAATTCTCTTGTTTTGATTTCTTCTTTCCCAATCTTTTAACCGATTCAGCCCGCTCTACATAATTTTCAGAAGTAATAACTCTTCTGCCACTTTTTGTTTCCAAATCTCTTCTGGCTCTTCCGGCAACAGCTCCGCCTTCTTGAGCCGCCTTTTTGCCCTCATCAAATCCCTCTACATTTTTATTCTTTGTAATTTCTGTTGTAGCCGCCTCACCAAGCATGGAAAAGATAAGCTCTAAGTCAGTCATATGGTCACGTAAATTTTCTCGTTTCAGTCCCTTCAACTCTTTGTATTCTGATGGGGTCAGGCCAAACGTGGCTTTGGAGATTTCCGCTGTGAGGATTGCATATTCCCTTTCAGTCTTTATAGCTCGCTTATCCCATTCACCGGTAAGTTCATCTCTTATTGCTATCCCCCTTACCCTTCGCTCAATCCACTCCTCCGAATACCCTTTCTTTTTGTATAGTTCTCGCATTCTTTTTTGGGCTAATTCGGGATTTTCTATTTCTTGCACTCTTTCATAACCAACCTTTGCCAGCCATCTTTTGAATGGTTCGGCCTTCGGGGAGGGGATAGATTGGACTATGCGGAATATGCCTTCAGTATTAGCGCAGTTAGCTTCCCTTTTCTTACCATCAGGAGCAAGCAATTCAAGGGGGGTACAAATTGTACCCCAGTTGGCATCAAGAATAGGATCTCTACTTCGCATTTTTTTAATGTATTGCTTAGGATCACTACTATCAGTAAGAACAGCTACAATATCAAAGACCGAAAACCACCACTCTTCATTATGCCATGTTCTTCGTATGTCTTTTCCCTGAAAAACTATGAGAGATGTTTCTGGATCCATTCTGATTCTCATTAAATTGACCTATCTTTAAATACTTTATCCAAATCTGTCCAGTGACTCTCTAAATGGAAACGACGGCTCTTAAGTCCCCCCACGAACTATAGTCTCGCTTTGCTCTAAATTTGATAAAAATACAATCTAAAAAACTACGGCAACAGGATAATTTTCGGAGACGAAAAACTCACTCCGCTTCGCTCCGTGCCCCGCTGCGCTCTCACTCTATTTTTATATTTTATGAATTATGGGACAGTCTGAGCAACTATGCGGAAAGTCCCTCGGCTCGGGACGTTTCCCAAATTAGCAGTGTGTAGAAATGACTGATACACTAAACTAATTCTTGCATAAAAAGCAATAATCCATCAGTCAAATATGCGCACTACCCCCAAATTTATAGCTTAGAAGCCGGGCTTATTTCCTCTTTCTAATATCTTTTGAATCTGTTTTCTCAATTTTGGTAAATCTTCTTCAATAACTCCCCATATTGTTTCTTTGTCAACGCCAAAATAGTGATGTATTAACTTGTCTCTCATGCCCGCAATTTTTATCCAAGAGATTTCTTTATGCTTATTTGTAAAATCTTGAGGCAGGCTCTTGACCGCTTCCCCAATAATTTCTATTTGCCTTATAACGGCACTTTGTAATAATTCACTTCCCATAAAATCATTTTTTGAAGTCTCCTTTAGGAAAGATTCTATTCTTCCAATCGCATCTCTGATGTGCTTAATGAAGACTAAAGGGTCTTTTTTCATATTATTGCAACCTCTTCCTTTAAGATTCTTTTTTTAAGGTAAGGACTAATAGCCCCATAAGTTAAAAGATCCACCTTTCTTCGTATTTTTTTTTTTAACTCTAATTCTAACCCCACTACTTCTAATAAACTCTTCGCTCTTTTAAACTTGATCAGAATATCCACATCACTTCTCTTCTTTTGCTCCCCCCTCGCATACGATCCAAAAATGCCTGCTTTTACAACCCCATATTTCTTTAAAATCGGTACAACCTTTCTCCGAATCTCTTTAATTTCTTCATTCATACTCTTCAGAAAGCGAATGGTCTATTTAACATTTTCCACTGCAACCTTTAAATATAATCGCTTCTGTAGAATAGTAAATTATTATTTATGTCTCTTTTACAGGGACTAAGCGTACGCCTTCACGACAGCCTTCTCGGGATACGTCACCATATCCTGAAATGAGAAACAATTAATCCAACACTTCGGGCACTGCTTCGCCTTTATCTTCGCTCTTTCATTGTTCGCAATCTCGCCATACCAAATTTCCTTAAAAGATTTTTCTTTCAGATTCCCCCAGGAAGGCATAGAAAAGCACGGATACACATTCCCATCAGTCGCAATATACGCGCCAGAAAAACCAGCGGTACAAGGAAGCATCATCTCACGCTTCCTCAAATACTTCGCAGCAATCTTCAAATGCATCTTCTCCACATGATCATGCTTCTCCCTCACCTCAAAATTCTCAGCAAAC
>DASRUL010000037.1:0-21422 GCA_035655455.1 Candidatus Nanoarchaeia archaeon
TTTTTTTATTTTGTTTCCGAAGTTCATGCTTCCGCTGTAGTCTACTAGGATGTGAACTGTTAAGTTTCTGTCTTCTTCAAAACGTTTCACGAAGAGCTTGTCTGTTCTTGCGAAGGCTTTCCAGTCGATATGTTTGAAGTCGTCTCCTGGCACGTAAGCCGCGTGGTCTCTAAAGAGGAGCCCTGAGCCAACATGAGTGGTTCGGCGTTCTCCGATGAAGCTTGAGGTGAGTCTTTTTTTTAGGATTAAAGTGAAGCTGTTTAATTGGTGTAAATATTCAGTGTCTATCACAAAGTATTTCAAGAAAAGTTTGTTAATAAATCTGCCGAATCTTTGTAGTCTTAAGAAGAGGGTGTGTTAATATACCCTAAGGCCTTGAGGATGAGCCAAATAAAGATAGAAGCGAGTGATATCCAAAAGATAGTCGCGTAAATTTTAGTGTAGTCTTTCATGAGAGGATTATTGCGTCTCTGATTAATAAATGTTTCTTTGAAAACTTCGGAAAGTATTCAAAGGTTCATTGTTTATGGTATTCTATGCCAATCAGATCTATTTCAAGAAAAGTTTGTTAATAAAAATTCTTTATTGCTTGAGTAATTGCTTGATAACGTCGTCTTCGCTTAAATTCTGTCGTTCTGCTTCGAAGTTTAAAATAATTCTGTGTCTTAAGACAGGGTAAGCCATGGTTTGGATATCTTCTTTGCTGACGTATTTTCTTCCGCGTAAAAGTGCGCGTGCTTTAGCTGCGAGAACAAGTCCTATTGCTGCGCGTGGTGACGCCCCGTATTCAATGAGATTTTTCTTTTCTCGTGTTGAAGCTACAATATCAAGAGCGTATTTTTTGATGTCGTTCGCGATGGGCACGTCTCGGACAATTCTATGAAGCCCGAGGATCATGTCCTTGTCAAAAACTTTTTTGAGTTCTGTGACTGCGCGTCCCTCTGTGAATCTGTTGATGATTTCGAGTTCGTCTTTGTATTCAGGGTAGCTTATTTTTATTTTGAAGAGGAATCTGTCGCTCTGGGCTTCGGGCAATAAAAATACCCCTTCCTGTTCAATGGGGTTCATGGTGGCCAGAACAAAAAAAGGTTCTTCTAATTTATAGGTGCTGTTGCCAACAGTAACCTGCCTTTCTTGCATTGATTCTAGTAATGCTGAGTGAACTTTTGGTGGTGCCCTGTTGATTTCATCTACTAAGATGATGTTTGCGAAGACTGGTCCTGGTTGGAATTTGAATTCTCTTCTTCCTTTGCTTTCGTCAATGATGTAAGTGCCGGTGATATCGCTGGGTAGTAAGTCTGGCGTCCCTTGAATTCTGCTAAAGCTTAAGTCCATGGTTTCTGCGAGGGATTTGACGAGTAAGGTTTTCGCTAGGCCAGGATAGCCTTCGACGATAGCGTGAGAGTTAGAGAGTATTGCCACTAAGAATTGTTCAATCACGTCTTCTTGACCGACGACGACTTTCCCGAGTTCTGAGAATAACGCTTGAAAACGTTTTTGTGCTTCGCTAAGCGAGACCATGATCACCTCGATATTTTTTCAAAGTAAGTTTTGATAATTTTTGAGTGTTGTTTTGGCAGGCGTTCTATAGAGGCTGCGTCGTAACTAGTATATATCTCTTTTGGGTATGCGGGTGGGTTGAAGTCTTGGGCCTGTGCTTCCTTGATGTCTTCGAGATTGATTTCGCTTTGTAGTGGGTTTAATTGGATGATAATCTCCTTTTTTCCGAGGAGTGCGAGTGATTTGTTGCCGAGGATTGCTGAGAGGTTTCCTTCTGGGACTGTTCGATCGAGAAGAGGAACCTCGTCTCCGGAGATGCGTTGTTTGAGTTCTGCGAGTGGCTCTTTGATGTTTTGTGTGAATTCTGGGAGGTTGAGGCCCACGTCAAAGTAAGCGAGGATGATGATGAGAAATGCCAGTCCTACGAGGAGTCCAGTTTTGTGGTTGAGTTTATCAAAATCAATGAACTTTGCTGTTTCTACATGATGGAGGTCTTTGATGACTTCTTGATGGAGTGCTTGGACGATCTCGTTGTCTTTAGTGATGTTGTCTGCTGCTGTCCTGAGTTTTTCTTGAAGTGCGGGTGTTGTTTGTTCTGCTCTGAGGAGGGTGTCTTCTTGTGTTTTTTTGTGGCCAATCCAGAGGACATAAAGAAGTGTTGGAATGAAAGCGAAGCCCCAGTAAAGGTTGAGAAGCAGGGTAAGAAGGGTTGCTCCGAGGAAGATGAAGGCGCTATCGTAGAGCAGAAGTACAAGGTCTAGGGATGCGATTGCGTGTCTGAGTTCTGTGAGCGCTTCTTGAATGGGCTTCATGTGCATCCTTGTGCCTTGAGTCTTGTGACTTCTGCTTTTAAGGAGTCGATTTCTTCTTGGCGTGAGCGTGCCCGTTCTTTGAGATCTTTAAGTTCTTTTTCTTGGTCTGCGGTGAGGTGTTTTTCTGCGACGAGTGCGCGTTGGGTGTCTAAGAGCTGCCTTTCGAGTTGTCCTTTGACATCGAAGAGTTCGTCGCGTTCTGCTGATGTTTGTTCTTCTTCTTCCTTGAGGTCGAGGTATTGGCCGCTAAGGTCCTCTTCCCTAAGTACTTTGAGGAGTAATTCCTGTTTTGTTCTGTTGATGATAACTTTGGTTTGTGTTAATTCCGTGAACGTTTTGTTCAGTTGTTGGACTTTGGTTTGGTACTGGTCGTTGATGTCCTGGAAGCTGAGCTGGTACACAAGGGTGAGGATGACGATGCCAAGGCTGATGCTGAGAATAAGGATGAGGAGTTTTTTGTTGACGTTGTCTTGGATGAAGCTCATGATGTTCTCTTTGTTGTGTTACTTATAAAAATTGCGTATGATTCTTCTGACCGCCACTTCGAGGAGGAAGAGGGTCATTGCTGCGAGGGCAAAGATCCATGCGTAGGATTCTTTTTCGAGGACGTATCTTCTGGAGCGTTCCCTGACGTGTTCGATAATGCCTTGGATGTCATTTTTGTCAAAGAGTTTTCCTCCTGTGGTGGCGAGGGTTTTTTCTAGGCCTTCGTCTTGTCCAACGTATTCGTATTCTGCAGGGTAGTTGACTGCGTAGGTCGCTTCTCCAAGGGTGTGGAACCCTGTGGTCTCTTGGAGTGTGCTTCCTGTCCAGAGATTCTCGTCTATTTTTCTGAAGGTGATGTCTTGGTAGGTTGGTTGTTTTTGGCTTTTGATGATGATTTCTGCTGGCTGTTGTATTCTGGTGTCGCTGATATGGATGTATTTCTCATTGTTTCGTTCTGGGTCGCCGATGACCCAGTTTGCTGTTCTTGTGTAAATTCTAGAGTTTTCTTTGGTGAGGAGTTCTGGTGCGTAGAGGTCCCCGTCATCTGTGGCGAGGCTTGCGATTCTTCCAAGACCAAATCTGCTCACAACAAGCAAGGGATCGCCAACGTCGTTGGTTGCGATGAGCCTCGCCGAGGTTTTTGGGACGACAAGATTATATCCGTAGATGAGTCCTAGGGGCTTGAGGCCCTTGCTGATGAAGTGGTTCTCGTCAATATAAACGTAAGGGATTGCTCTTCTGTTGCCGCTGGTCTCTGGGTCTCCGAAGAGGATTTTGAGTGTGTCTTTGGAGTCTGGTTGGAAGAATGCTCCTCCTCCGAGTTCCGCATACGCTCTCATGTAGTTCTCGTTGGTTCCTTGGCCGACGCCGACAACGTACGTCTTAATGCCTTGGCTGCTGGCGAGTCTGACTGCGTCGTCTGCTTGGTCTGCGTTTTGGGTTTTTCCGTCTGTGACAAGAATGATATTCTTGCTGCCGCGTTGGTGCTGCAAGAGCTCGATAGCCTTGAGCATGCCGACGCCGATGTAAGTCCCTCCTGAGTCCTGAAGCCTGGAGAGCTTGTCTTCTAAATCAAGGTGTTCGATGAGGGGTTTTACTTCTCCGACGACGTAAGATTCCGTGTTGAAGGCGACTGCTCCTACCCTATGAATTGGGCTGAGGTCTTGGAGGATGGAGAGGACGAGCGCTTTTTCTACGTCTACCGCCTTGCCTTCTCCAAAGAGGGTTCCTGTGCTTCCTGAGACGTCGATGACGACGACAATACTGACTTCTCCGCGTTTTTTTCCTGCCTGTGCGATGATGACAGGAAGGAGATGCTCAAACCTTGATCCCTTGTATCCGCCGATATCGTAGGAGTTTTCTCCGCCGACGACGAAGAGTCCGTTGCCGTCAATGATGTGGTTGGTGAGTGCTTCGATATGTTGGTCTGCTTCTGCTGCTGGAATGTCGTTGAAGATGAGTGCGGTGTAAGGCTTGAGGCTATCTGGAAGGGTTGTTCCCGTGGTTAAATCATACACGGGATTATAAAGCGTGCTGAGGGGTGTTGGTTCTTTGCTGAAGAGGAAGACCTTGGGCCTTGGTACGACCTTGATAGTTTTGTAGTATTCGTTATTGATGGTGAAGCTGTCTCGTTCTTGAATGGTTGCTTTGAGGGTGTGGTAGCCTTCGGTGAATGCTTGTTTGAGGGGTATTTCTTTGTCAGTGGCCTCGTCAAAGAGGGTGTTACCATCAAGGCTGACTGTTATTCTAACTGGTTTTTTGTGGGTTTGGCTGAGGGTGATAGTGAAGTCGTTTTCTGAGTGAGTAGTGACCTTTTCTGGCCCGATGATGCGGATTGCCGCGTCGTATTTTTCTGGATCAAGCTTGATGGCGTTGAGTGTGACGTTGATGCTTGCCGCGTAGAGCGCCGCGTCCCCGAGGATTATTCCTTCGTTTGTGTATCCGTCTGTAAGCAATAAGACATTGTCATCTTTTCTAACAGCGCTGAGGATGCCATCTCCGAGTGGCGAGCTTTCTTCTTTGCCGAGGTAAGCGACTTCTACAGGTATTTGGTCTTCGAGTTGGGTTTTGAGTTTTTCTGGAAGTGTTTGGGAGAAGAGAGTCATGGAAGTGGAATTGTCGATGAGGAGTTTTATTCTTGGTGTTCCTTGGATTTCTTTTGTTACCTCTTTGAACGGTGCTGCGAGCGCGATGAGAAGGAGGGTAAAGATGAGGATTCTTGTGACAAGGACAAAGAGTTTGAGGTGTCTTCTCTTGGCGTGTTCTTCTGGTGTCTCTTTTTTTATTTGAACGAAGTCTTTGAAAGTTGTGAAAAAGAGAAGGATGATGATAAGTGGCGGCGCTAAGAGGACAAGTGGATAATCGAAGTAAGTGAAGAGGAAGTCGAGGATCATCAGACTTCGCCTCGCGCTTTCATGTAAGCGAATTCTAAAGTGACGAGGAGTGTTCCTAAGAGGAGAAGGTGATAGAAGAGTCGTGTTTTGACTTCGTCTCTGACTGGTTCGAGGAGGTAAGTGGTGATGGTCTTTCCGAAGGTTTGTGTTGGATTGATGGTTGATTCCTCTTCGTTGAGGAGGTTGACCGCTAGTGTTTGGTCTCCTATTTGGACAAGGCCTGTTTTTTCTAGGGTGTGGAATGTTCCGTCTTGGGTGTGGATGGTTGTTCCTGTTTTGAGGTTGATGTCTTCGAGGTCTGGGGTATCTGTGAGGAAGTTGATGAGTCCTGTCCAGAAGAGGGGGTAAGAGGGGTTGAGTTTGAAGTCGCTGTCTTTTTCAAGGATGCCATAATAGGCGAGGACGCCATCCCCGAGAGGAGTGAGACTGATAAGGGTATTGCCATTTGCTGAGGCTATGGTTGTGGTGTTGTGAGTGTCTGTGGTGAAGAAAGTTTTGGCTGTGCCGAAGTCGATGTCTCTGGTGAAGGCGTTGATATTGTCAGTAATGATAGCTGTTGGTGTTGTGGAGAGGTTGAGGAGGGGTAGAGGATTTAATCCTTGATAGTTGATGGCTGCGCTGTCTGGTTGTGCGTGGATGATAACGCTTGCTCCTTGCTTGACTTTTTCTTTGATGGCTTCGAAGGTTCCTGGAAGGATGATATTTTTGTTGATGTTATGGATGATGTATGCATCATAATCTTCATTGGTGATAAGGGGTGGTTCTGCGATGTCAAGGGTGACTCCTTCGAGGGAGTTGAGTGCCGCCTCGACGAATTTGGATTTGTTGTTTGTGATAAGGAGTAATTTAAGGTTGTTGAGGTTGGGCTTGCTCACATACACCTTGTTGTCAGTCATGAAGTCGTCCTCTGGCTTGAGGATGATTTCTGTGACTGCTTCTTGCGGTGTGATGAGAAAGGTTTCAATACCTCCTGGTTGGATGGTTAACGCTTGTTCTTGGCCTTGAGTGGAGAGGGTGACTGTTTGTTCTTGGGTGTTGTAGTTTTTGACGTACCCTGTGATGGCTGTCTCTCCTGGGACGAGTTTGATGATACCGACATTATTTTTTTCTTGGCCTGCTGTGCTGATGAAGTCTACGTGAATCCCTTTGGTTATAAGAATGTTTTTTGCTGTTTCCGGGTTCAATCCTTTTGTGTTGATGAAGTCGCTGAGGACGACGACTCTTCCTTTGTTATTGGTAATGGTTTCTCCCGCGAGGAGGATTGCTTCGCCGATGCTTGATTCTTCTTCTGTGCCAGGATGTCTGTTGAGGTAGGACATTAAGTCTGTCTTGTCAGCGTCTTGCAAGGCGATGAGTGGTGTTGCTTTGCTGAGGATGAGGGTTGTTTTGTCTCCAGAGAGTTCTTTGATCTTTTCTTTTGCTGCCTCAAGCCTGGTGGTTTGTCCTTCTTTGACGTGAGAGCTTGCTGAAACGTCTAAAACAAAGACTGTGTTTACTGAGGAAACATCCTTGGTCGTGGTGAGGTAAGGTTGTGTCGCGGAGAATGCTAAGAGGCTGATTGCTAAGAGTTGAAGGAGGAAGAGGATATCCCGTTGGAAGTGTCTGAAGAAGGTGTCTTTCTTGCTGAGCCTGCTTTGTTTGATAAAAAACATCAGGCTTGGGACTGCTTGCTTGACTGGTCGTGGCTTGATTAAATAAATAATAATTAAAGGGATGAGCGCTGCGAAGGCGGAGAAAGCGAGGATGTTGTCGAAGCCAAAGGCCATGGACTTTTTTTGTGATGCTGGTTTTTAAAGGTTTAGCTGAAAAAAGTTTAAAAAATAAGGTGGAGTGAAAGGATTTATAAGGAACGAGCAAGTGGTTTTTCTGAAAAAGTGCCGAGTGTGCCGAGGTAGATCTCTTAAAGATCCTCGAACGCATAATCTGGTAGTGCGCCGGTCTTGAATGAAAGAAAAGTCAACCGGTGTCCGGAAGGACGTGCAGGTTCAAATCCTGTCCTCGGCGCTTTTTTATATAAAGAGAGGAATTCCATTATGGATAGGATATTCTTTCTCGCATATCAAGCAGGTAAGTTTTTCTTTTTCAGGTGTTAAGTCACCTTTGCAGCTAGGACATGCTAAAATATCTAAAAGTTTCTTATTGATCATGTTAAAATACTCCTAAAAGATAATAGGCGAATTTGTTTGCTGCGAGAGTGAGTCCTTCTGTGTCTTTGCCTTCGACGATGATGCAGTCTTTCTCTGAGTAAACCTTGTTTTCTGTTCCAAGGGTGAGGTAGATAACTGAGACCGTTTCATTGACAGTGTTGCAAGTGATGATAGGTAATGCTATTTCTTTGCTGCGTGGTGTTTCCATTGTTAATGCTCCTTGAACGTTCAGCTTGTAAATGCCATATTCTGCCTTGCCGAGGATTTTTCCTATATCAATGAGCGCGAGGATGGAGTATTGTGCTGTTTTGTTTGCTGTCCCTGGGTCTTGGGTGATGTAAACGCGGTGGGTGCCTGAGGGTCGTGTGATCTTGTCGAGGAGGTTTGGTTCGAGAGGAATAGCCTCAACATCTTGGGGCCTTTTTCTTAAGGGGATCCTGTAGAGGATGTCGTCAGAGACTGAATAAACATAGTAGTCTGTTTGGTTTCCAGTGAGGAAGATATCTATTCTATAATCGCCGTTTGCTCCCTTGTAAATAAAATAGTCTTTGCTGTCTTGGTATTTTGAGTAGAGAAAAACTGCTCCGAGTGAGAGAAGTAAGAGGATGAAGATGGTGGTGATGACCTTTGTTATGTTCATGGCATAACCCCTAAGATGCTGTAAAGAAACCGCGTGATGACCTTTGAAGGATCGTGGTCTGCTTGGAGCACCAGGCAATTGTCTTGGTGAAAAATTTTGCTTTCATTGCTGTACTGTAAAAAGATGGTTTGTGCCTTGTCGTTGCAGCTGAGGAGTGGAAGGTCTGGGCATCCTTCCTCGTTAATGCAAGCTGGAGTTGGCGTTTTTCCAAGGTAAAAAAAGAAGGCCTTAAGGCGTTGGAGTTCGTAGCTTTGTTCGTTTGTGTCTGCGGGGTTGAAGAGGAGGTACACCTTTTTTTGGGGAAGGGTAAAGGATTCAACAGGAATGTCTTCGAGATCCCTTGGTAGGTGTTCGAAGCTGAGTGGTTGCCCGTTGATGCTGGTTGCCCATCCTGTGGGGCTTTGGAAGAAGTAATAATTGTTATAGGTGTATGCTTCTTCTTGAGGGCTGAAGAGTGTGAGGACTGATCCTATCATTAAAATAATAATGCCTATGCCGAGGATGAGGATGGTTTTTTTGTTTTTGAAGAAGGATTCCTGCTGAGCGACTGGGAGTTCGAGGTTCTTGGCGTATTTCCACTTTTTCATGATGATTGGAGAAAAAATGCTGGTTTAAATAAATTATGAAAAAAAGGAAAGAAAAAACAGTAGTTTTGCGCTACTGTGGTTGCGGTTGACCAATTTTAACGTATGGTGATTCCGCCTGATTCAATGCCTTTAACGACAACGCTGGTTCCTTTGAGCTTGTCTGCATTATCCTTGTAGTTTTTGAGGACTATGCCTGCTGCTCTGGTGTTTTCCTTGTCGTAACCCGCCACGATTAAAGCCCAGTTGTTCCCGTTCTTCATGAGTTCGATGACTGCTTCTCCTGGGCTGATGCCTGAGGCTGTGCCATAGGTTGGGAAGCTCAGTTGCTTGAGTTTCGCGGTGACCTCATTGATTGCTGGTCCTCCAACTGAGATGACATTCCAGTCTGACAAGTTTGCGAGGACATCCGTGTCCTTCTTGCTCATGACGCCGGTAATTGGTCCTTTGAAGACTGTTCCTGCTGGTTTGCTAAGACCCTTTGGTTGTGCTACCCTAACATTAACCTTGAAGTCTGCTACGTCTGGTGGCACGCGTAATTTGAGCTTGTCGCTTGCGGAGGTTGAGTCTGGATCTACAACAATCATGCCTCCAGCCAGTCTCGTATTTTCAGCATAGCTTGAGATATCAATTGCTCCGAGAGCTCCTGTTCTGTTCCAAGAGACATCGTAAACGACACTAGTATCTCCGTCAGTGTGGCCGAAATACTCGATTGCGTTGGCGTTAGTCTGCCTGACAAAGAGGGTAAGGTTTGAAAACCCACCAAGCGTTCCCAGCTCAGAGATGTCTATCCAGATTTGACCTGTGTTTGTCGCATTTGGCGCAGCCCTAATGCTGACAGGAATGGTACTGCTCTTGTAGTCGATGTTAAAGGCAGTGATACTATCATTGGTCACTGGAACATCAAGCGAAGCGAAGCGAAGGGCCTTGCTTCCGTCTTGTTCCTTTCTATAGAGGACATAGCCGCTTCCAGCGTTTCCATTATACGTTCCATTTGCCTGTAAGTAAATGGTGTCTGTATCTGTTCCTCCAGCGACAAACCCAGAGTTGGACTGTCCTTGTGCCTTGAAGGCGAGAACCCGTGCGGCAGTCACAGGATTCAAGTCTGTGCTGTTTTGGTAGAGGTCTCTTGTTGTCGCTTCAATTTGGTAGTCTCCAAACTCGTCATCTTTCTGGTTTGGTCCTTCGTGAATGACGCAAGCGTAATTCCAGGGTAGGCAGAGGTATTCTCCTTCGTATAAAGGATGCTTAACAAGAGGGTTATCGTCCTCACTGACATCGTCAATGTTCAAGTCAAGTAAAACGCCGATTCTTGGGGCTTGTGTGTCAAGGCTTGCGAGGTCCCATACCCAGATAGGATCATCTTCATCTTCTCCGATAAATTCGTTTCCGTCATTGTAGGTCTTTCGCGCATCCGCGCCAACAAAGAGAGTTGCGCTGTCGAGGCTTGTTCCTTCTTCATCAAAGATGTCTTCTACTCTGACTTCGACACCTTTTTTTGTTTTAGAGCTGTCTTCGCTGATAACCTCTACTTGTCCTCCAATATCAACTTCTGCCTTCGTTGAGGATGTTCCCTTAAGGCAAACCGTAACAGCCCCTTCAAGGCCTGTTGTTTGAACGCAATCGTTTGCGTTCAACCTGTATTCTTGACCGACGTTAATTGTCACAGAGTCTGCGTCTCGCGCAATCCCAATAAGTTCAAGATTTTTGCCCAAGAAAGGAATGTTGATTGGGTCTGTTTGTGTCGCGTTTGCGATGTAGTTTCCCGCCTTGAGGTTTTCGTCAAACACAAAGAAATACCCGACTGAGTTTGCCTTCATGGGAAAGAAGATGCGATCTTTCCAGTCCTCATCCCTGTTATCGTTGTAAGTAAGCCCTGTCTCGACACGGGCGTTGGCTGTCAATCTTACCTCTTCATGGTAATTATAGTCGTCATCAACATCCCCAATGTCTATTCTAATACTAGCGTCTTTGAAGCCCTTGAGGTGGCTGTCTGTGAGGTTCGCCCTGAAGCCGTCTGTTGCGTCGATTAAAGATCTGTTTAAAGGAATGTCTTCTAATTGGTCTGATTCAAACTCGAGTTTGCCTGCTGCAGGGGTAGTAGCGGCTGCTGTGGCTGTTGTAGTTGGTGAGCCTGCGAGACTAAAGGTGATGTCTGCTGCTGCGGTGCTGTCTGCTTCATCTGCTGCGCTTCCCACAACAACGACAGTGTTGGTTGTAAATGGTCGCGGGTAATCACTGAGGGTATAGGTTTGTGCTAGTGCGCCTGTCAAGGTCATTCCTAGCATCGCAACGCTGGTTCCTACAGCTGCGATCTTTCGTAACGTCTTTCGTATTGTAAATTGTTCTTGCATAGTATAAACACCTCCATGTGTTTAGGTTTTTTGTTCAGTGGTTAGCCGGCTTCCTGTTTATAAAGATATACCTACTCGAGTAGCTAGGTGGCGCCTTCTTTGCTTGTTTATACTGGTTTTAAGCCGTATTGAAGAGGTTCTTGAGGTGATTCAGAAAAGAGGATGTTATCACTTTAAAATAAAAAATGATGTGGAATTTATAAATGGAAAGGAAGTTGTGAAGTCCTTAACAGCGGTTTTGTTCGAGAAACGGTTTAAGGAAGGGCGCAGAGTCTGAGAAAGGAGAGGTAAGGTGTTTTGTCTGTTTGGATGCGGAAAGGAGGAGAGGTTGTGCCTGTTTCGCATGATCCAAAGTGAAGAACGTCTTCTTCTTTGGTTTGGACTGTAAAAGCGTAGTCAACACCGATGTTGTTTTTGAAGAGCTCATCAAAGACTGGCCGAAGTTCATCCGTGAGTGTGGCGCACGCGTTCTTTGCCCCGCAGTAAGCGTCTTGGGGCTGTCGATGGCAATGGAGGACTGCTTCTTTGAAGGGCCTTTGGCACAGCTCGAGTTCGAGAAGGCTGTTCATGAGGTTTGTTGCTTGGGTAACTCTTAAGGTGCTGAGTTCTCGTGCTGGTTTGTCTTGGTCGAATATGCTAAACCGAAGATAGAAGAGCGCTCCGATCAGGATTAAAACAATAATAATGACCAGTCCGATGAGTTCTGCCTGTCCTTGCTTCATAGGTTATAGCCTTCCACAATGAAAATGCCTATACTATACTTCTTGGTGAGGGGATTGTAGAGGGAGATGGGAGTGACGGTTGTGAGAGCGGTGCTGTCTTCTCTGCTTGGCTTCTTGTCATACAATGTCCATACACCGCAGTCTTGACTGTTAGTAAAGGTGCAAGGCCTGGTATTCTTGACAGGATAGAGGCTTTTCACAGTGATTGTTTTAAATCCATATTCTGAGAAAAGGCCTTCTTCTCTTTTTGCGAGGATGCTAAAGCTCGTTAATTTAGTGGAGTCAAGGCAGGGTCCAACCTTAGTATAAGAGGAGCAGACAACTTCTGGGCTGCGGGGAAGAATGCTGATGAGAAGATTGAAGTGTTCTTTTTGAAAGGTCTTGGCTTCTTGGCTGATGCTTGCCTCTTGGTATCTGATGAAGAAGACGATTCCCAAGAGGAGGAGGATGACGAAAACAAACAAGATAAGAATGGTTTCTTGGATTTGGAGTTGTCCTTTAGTTAGAAGACGGTTGGGCATTCATGTCCTCCAAGTGCTTCGTTGATTTTGATGAGGGCTGCCGAGAGGCTTTGGCTGTTTCTCGGGAATGTGGTCGCGTACTGTGTGAGTGCTTGTTGGAGTGTTGAGTAATCGCAGGCTTGGCCTGACGCTGCCTGGTTGAGGAGGAGTGCCTTCGTGCTGTAGATAGCTGTTGTTCTCTTGAGGCGGCGGGTTGCTCTGCTGAGGCTGCAGGTATACTGTTCTGGAGTGGAAGTGAAGAAAGCGCCGTAGAGAAGTGCCTCTCCATAGTAAGGGATTGGTTGTGAAGGTGTTGTTCCTTCGTAGAAGATGACGTATTCTTGTTGTGTATCAACGCTGAGGATGCTTGCCTCTTCGTAGCTTGCTGCTGCTGTTTTGAGGTCTTGCTGGCTTGGCTGGGTGAAGTAAATGATGCGGGCCTTTCGTGCTGCTCTGGGGTCAAAGGGGGTGTCTTTGTCTTGCCTGATGACAGTGAAAATTTTTGGAAGGTCAAGGCCTTGGACGTAGTCCCTGCTGCCTCGGTCATAAATGAGGAAGTAGGTTAGGGTTGGGTCTGAGAAGTAAAGCAGGGGTGTGATGAAGTAGGGATAATTCCAGCTGTAGATCCATGCGTCTAGGGCGTCTGTGCGGAGAGTGTTTGGTGCGAAAACGACTTCATTTTTGAGGTCTTGGGTGAACTGGTTGTCAACAGTGAGGCTGGATTCGTCTTTGTTGCAGGTGTAGGCCAAGAGTGCTGTGACGCCGAGGCTGAAGGCGCTGTCGTCTAAGTAGTGCTCTTTGCTTGTTGAAGCTTGAAGAAGTTGGATGTTTTCTGAGAGTGTTTTTGCGACAGTGGCGCTTTGTCTTTTTTCTTGGATTGTGACGTATCTAGAGGTGAAGACTGCGAAGAAGCTGAGAACGATTGCGCCTGCGATGATGACAAAGAGCCAGTTGAATTGTTCTGCTTGTCCTTTCTTGTTCATGGTGTTTTTCATTGTCGGAGTGTTGCCTCTGCGTGTGTTCCCTTGGAGGCGAGGAGGAGATTGAGCCTTCCGTCAAGGGTGTCGTCGCAAAGGAGTTCTGTGGGACGGAGTTTTTTTATTTCAAAAGGGTCAAAGTGGATGTTGGTCTTGGTGCTTGCGATAAATACATTGTCTCTGAAGGATGTTGCTGAAAGTGCTTCAAGTGTTTCTCTGACATCAGAGTATTCAAGGGTGTTGAGATTGTTTAAAGTGTTGGGTGTGGCGATGCAAACTGCTTTCATGTTCGAGCATGTGGGGATGTTGGTTTTGGTTGTGCTTCCTGGTGGTTGTTCCGCGATGTCTCTGACTGCGCTTTGTAAGTCTTTTTGAAAGGTTTTTATGCAGACCTTTTCTCCAAAATCAAGTAATCCTGTGATCGCTTTGTATCCGAAGAAGATAATGAGCGCAGCGACTACAAGGGTGAAGATGATGGTAAAGGGCTGGGAGAAGAGTTGTCCTTGTTTCATCGGGTTTTTTTGGGAGTGGTTGTTTTTATGGGTTTCGGAAGGTTTTCGGAAAATCTTTAGAAAAGTTTTTAAAAAAGAAAACTTTATATAGAACAATGTTATATAATAAGTATAATATGGAAGCGTTGGCAAAAACAAGAAAATTGGGAGGTTCGCTTATAGTGACTATTCCAAAAATGGTTGTTGAAAATGAAAATTTAAGGGAAGACGAGTTGGTGAAGATAGAAATAAAAAAAGTGAAGAAAAGTGGGTTTGGATTATTTAAAGGATTAGGAAAGTTTACTAAAGAAGACAAATTTAAGGGGCAGCTTGAAGATGAGTAAGGTTGTTATTGATGCGTATGCGTGGATAGAATATTTTAATGGAACGAAGCTAGGGGAAAAGGTTAAAGAAATCGTGGAAAATGAGGATAATAATATTATTACAAATGTGATCACTCTTGCGGAGTTAGCTAGCAAATTTAAGAGAACCGGGAATGATTTCGAGAATGCGAAGAATCTTCTATTATCATTGTCTTCATTAGATATAATAAATGAATATGATGCTATTGAAACAGGTAATGTTCATGCTGAAATAAAGGGAAAAAGAAAACATTTTGGATTGGCGGATGCGTGCGTTCTTTTTACTGCGAAGAAAATTGGAGCTAAAGTGGTTACGGGAGATGAAGATTTTAGGGGTTTGAAAGAAGTTATTTTTCTAAAAGAGTGATTTATTTTACCCTTCTGACTTCGTCTTCTTCAATGTTTCTGAAGTTTTCCATAAGTGTTTGAAAAGGTCCATGTCGATTTTTGCTTGTTTCTTGAGTGTCGTATTCTTTTTTTGGGATAGTTGCTGTTTCCATAAAGAAGTGGAGGGATATAAATTTATTATTGATTGCTGGAATAGCTCGGAATTTTTACAGAAAAATCTTGAGAAGACTTATTAAGAGTAATATCTTTAAAGAGAGTATGAGAAAATCAAGTCTTGCGGATATTATTTTCTGGTTGTCTATTGGAACGCTATTTTTATGGGCGTTAGCGAAATCACTTGGTTTAATAAATACGCCTGTTTGGATTGAGTTGCTACCTCTTTTCTCCTTATCATTCGCTGCTGGAGCGTTTTGGAGTAAATTTGAATATACGTTAAAAAGAATGGAGAGATTTGAAAAAAGATTGTCAGCTATTGAGATAATAGTTGAACTTAAAAAATAAGTTTATGCCTGGTTTATGAGTGTTATTGTGGTAACAGCTCCAGTGTTTCCGAATGCGTCTTTGCACCTGAAGTAGTAAATGCTTGACTCTGATAAGCTGATATGGTGTGTTCCGTCCTTGATGAGTCTGTTGCCTTCTCCGAATGCGAAGTCGGGATCTGTGGTGCTTTCTTCGCAGTCCGCGTTTTCGTTAACGACGATGACGAATTGCGGAGGCTGGTCTTGTTTGTAAGCCCTGAGGATTTCTGGCGGGTTGAGGTCTGCTGTGACTGTAAAGGTTGTTTGGTTGTAGGCGGTGTTGCCTGCTTCGTCGTGGCATCCTGCGTAGAGGGTGTGTTGTCCTGTGGGTAAGACTAAGGGTTGCGTATGGATGCTGCTGTTTGTTTCTGTGAAGAAGTCATCCATGCCCGGGATGTTTCTTTTCAGGCTTTCTCGTGTGGTGTATTTGCAGACTGAGGTTCCGTCGAGTTTGGCTCCGTTTGCAGTTTTTACTGTTAAGGTGACGTTTTCTAGTTGGAGGCTTGTTTTGATTTCGCCTTGCGGTTGGATGCTTGTGATGTTGAGGGCGTTGCTTCCTTTGATGGTAAGTTTGAAGGGTTCTTGGTTGAAGTTTTTGGCAGGGCTGAAGTCTTGGCATTTGAAGTAGTAGAATTTTGTTTCTCCTGCCCTGCTTGGAAGTTCTTTGAGTGTGGGTCCTACGTCTCCTGATCCTGTTCCTACGAATCTACAGTTGTAATTGCCGAACCTGTCTGCGATGGTTGTTCTGCATTGCTGGGCTGTTGGCATGTCTTGGTAGCTTGTAGGAGTTGTGCTCCATCTACAGATGCTTGGTTCGTTGACGATGACGTCTGCATCAGTTTGTACAGTTCCTGAGGTAACGAAGAGTTCTCTGCCGATGCTTGTTCCTAAGATGATTGGCGCTGTTGCGTCCGGTTCTTTGCTGATGGTGAATTTGATGAAGTAGTCCTTCTCGTTTGCGTTGCCGAGTGCGTCTTCGCATCTGACAAAGGCTTGGTAGGCTCCCCCTCCTTTGGTGAGGCTGAGTGCTCCTTCAGTGACGTTGGCTGCTGCTGGCCAGAAGATGGGTTGCACGTGGAAGTAGGTGTAGGTTAGTCCTCCGAAATAGAAGGGCTCCATTTCTTTGTATCTTGTGCCTTGTTTGAGGCTCATCTTACATTGGCTTGGTTCGTCTGTTTGGATTGCTACTCGTACTGTTTGGTAGATGGGGATTGTTTCTGTGATTTCTATGCCTTGTTGGGTTTCTTTGATTTGTGTTTGGTAAGTTTCGTCAAATCCTTCTTTCCATGCGCTGATGCTTGGGCTGTTGGTGTCGAATTTGCTGAGGCTGACGCATTGTTCTTCTCCTGTTCCTTGATTGATTAAAGAGCATGTTAATCCTAGGCTTTTGCATCGGTATTCTGAGCAGGTCTTGAGCGCTTTGACGTTTTTTGCACTTCCTTTAGTGTCTTTCCAGAAGCCAGGGTTGCATTGTTCGCATTGGTCTTCTTGAATTACTTTTGGTGCTTGCCATGATGCGCAGGTTGTTTTTATTTTTTCTACTTTGGTTTCGCTGAGTAGGATATTTGAAAATTCGTAAGCGAGGTCGACCCATGCTGCGGCGTTGAATGCTGCTAGGAATTGTGCGCTTGTGGAAGTTGTTACTTTTTCCGCGGCAGTTTCTCCTGCTTCTTTAATGGTTTGAAGCTCACTAGCGGAAGGCTTAAAAGATGCTGGTAGCTCACCTCCAGGAAGATCTTTAAAGCTAGCTGAGGAGAGGGATTCAAAAGTTTTTCTTTCAGCTTCGGTTCTTGCTGCGGCAACTGCGCTTTCTTTGCTTATTTCGCTGACAAATGCTTTTTCAATTGATTCTGGTCCTATAATCCTAATTAATTTTCCTAAGGGTCCTGCTGCGCCTACTCCAGCGAAAGCGCTGACGCCTGGTGCAAGAAGACCTGTTGCTATAGAGCCTAAAGTGAAAGCGGTGAACGGCGCCCAAGCGCTCCATCCTAATGCCCCCCTGTTTACAAATCTGTCGCTAAAAGCAGAATCTTCTTTGTGGGTAAAGTCGTAAAACTCTTTCCCTTTGTCCCAGCTGGAATCGGAAAGATCTTGTTCTGTGAGGATTCCAGGATTATCTTGGACTTTTTCTTTGTTTTTGAAATTAAAGTTTTTTACAACGGTTCTTTCTTGAGAAAGCGCGTCTATGTGGAGGTCTGCTTTCTTGAATTCTTCGGGAAGTTCTTTAGTGTTTGTGAATCCAGTTAACGAAAGAATGCCTTGATAGTTTAGATTGGCACCGCAATCTCCATAGCTCCTGCAGAGGTTATTCGCTGCATGTAAGTACTCCTTGCTAAGGCATTCTTGTCCTGCAACAACATTCCATCCTGGCTTTTTGGTGATTTCTTTGGCGACGAGGTCAACTCCTGAAAGGCCGAAAGCGAGTCCTGCGGCTGCTCCCCCTGCTGTTGCGGCAATGAGTGCGGCTGCGCCTGCGCCGATAATGACTGTGCCGACTGTAGTGAGTATCGCTCCTGCAGTTCCAGGTTTGCATTGTCCGAGTAAGGATTGGAATCCGTTGCACACAAGAACCACAGGACATTCCATGCTTGCTTTGCCGCAGGTGTTTGTTCCTTCTCCTTCCCAGTGTTTTAGTCCTGGTGCGACTGCTGGAACGCATCTGCTTCCTACCCAACTGCAGTCCCTGATGTCGGATTGGAGGCAGCATTTTCTGTCGTTTTCGAGTGCTTCCTTGTATACTTGTTCGTTCATTTTGAAGGGATCTGCGGTGTTGCAGGAATCAATGCAGCTTTGCCATTCGTTCTTGATGCAGCGTGCTTCGGTGTAGGGGATGTCCGATCCTTGAACCTGAGCATTGATGCTTCCAGAAACACAAAATTCTTGTCTATAATCCTTGCACGGTTCAACAAGTTCTTTACCATTGATGCATAAACTTCTAAAGTAGCGTGATCCTGGAGGTGATCGTGAGTGGTCGAGTGTCGAGGAGACTTCTTGGTCTGCTGTGTCGAATTGGCACCAGCTTTCTCCGTTTTTGATGCCGCCTTCCTGGGCGTTTGGTGTTCCCGTGTAGCCTTCAAGGTTGATGCTGAGTTGTCCTTGTTGGGATGCTCCCTGGCAGTCAAGGTTTTCGCAAGTGAATCTTCCGTCTTTGTCTGAGTCTCCGCAGAGTTTTCCAAGGGTGTAATCGCATTGTTCTTTGACGCCTTCTGGGTTCCCGCAGCTGTCTTTCCAGTAGACAGAGTCGTCTTCTTTAACGCAGCGTGTGCTTCGATGATTTCCATCTCCTCTGAGAGGGAGATCTGGGTTTGCGGGTGCGCAGTTGCATGTTGCGATTTGGCTGCAATAGGTATCTTTGAAGAATCCTTTGCCGTCGCCTTCTGCAATAGTGCAGGTTTGTCTTCTTCCGTAGGTGCATCCGTTTCCTGTGGCGCAGCATCCTTGTTCTGATTTGCGTGCGAGTTCTGAGCATGCTGTTTCTGTCTTGATGTCTCTTTTAAAGTCCATGTGCAAGTCTGGATATTTGGCTGTCTCTTTTCTGCATCTGACTTCTGTGGATAAGAAGGCTTGCGTTCCTAGGACGCAGCACCCTTGGTCGCATTCTGGTGTTTTGTCGCAGCTCGCGTCTGGGGAGAATTTCCCGTTGTATTGGAGTTCGCAGTTGGATCGCGGATAGTTAGCGTAGCAGTAGCCGTCTCCTTGTTTGTCGTAGCAGCATCCTGGCTTGCAGAAGTTGGTGTTAGCGCAGCTTGTGGGTGCTGAGGCATAGCTTCCTTTGCTTGGGTCTGAGGGGTCTCTTAATCCGGTTGCGCATGCTGATTCTTCTACGTACTGGCAGAATTCGTTTGTTGTTGTTTTCTCGCAGCAGACTGGCGCTGCTTCTACTGTTGGAGAATTTAAAATAGAGAAGATGACGCTCATGCTAAGGATTAAGAAGATTTGGAAGAGTGCTTTTACTTTTCTCATGAGCTTTCACCTTCAATCGAGAACCAAAACTCGTAGTTTGAATTTTTCTTGTTAATTTTATAAACAATATCCGGGAAGGGTTTGTCTACGTTGATTTCGTAGGCTCCTTTTTTGTTGAGCATGTAAATGAGTTGATCAAAAAATCCTGTGGTTGCGTGTGCTTGGACGATGTCTCGGGAAATATAATAGAGTTCTTCGAGTGGCGCGTCGTAGCTTTGTTTGATTGGCGTGAAGGTGAGTGTCGCCTGGTCCTTGCTTAGCTTAACGTCGTAGCCTGTTTGTACGAGAAGAATCCCTTGTTGAAGCGTTGTTTTTACTTCGAGGTGTTTTGTTCCTGAAACAGTCACGCCTGGAAGGTCTTTAAGAAGGTCTTTGTCCGCACAGTTGGTGATTTCAAAAGTGAGATAGGTTTGGAGTTCTTGTTGAAGAGAGGAAAGCGGTGGAATAGAGTTTAAGCATCGTTCATCTCCTGGAATATTTTGGCAGTAGTAAGGAACTCTGCTGCCTTGGTGAAGTTTGTAATTTACAGGAGAGAAACTTCCTCCTTGTTTGCCGAAAAGTGGCAGTCCTTGACTGAGCGCCTTGGTGGCGCATGCCTCGATGTCTGTTTGGATTGTTTGTAATTGGCTTGTCAAGTATTCTTGTGGGGATATTAATAATCCTCTTGAGTCCCGAAGGTAGAGGATGAGTGCTGCGAGGATGAGAATAAGTACTCCAAGGATAATAAAGATCGTAACCTGTCCTCTTTTGTTCATTGATTCCTGTCAGGGTGTTGTCTTTTTATAAAGGTTGTTGTGGGAAGTGAGGTTCAAATCTTGACACGAGAAGATTATTTTAATAAAGGAAAGAAACTTGTTGGGTAAAATCTCCCGCCGCAAGAGTATTGTTTCAATTTCGGAAAGTTTTTGTGTGGCAAGAAGAAAGATATTTAAAGTCTTGAATAATTTAATAGCAGAATGATTACAAAAAAGCAGCGGGAAGCCGCGTGGAAGAGAATTGAATCTAGGGGTAAATGGATCAAGAAGAATTGGTATAAGAGCGGTTATGAAAGGTTATCCTCTGTGGAGATTGTGAAGAAAATAAGAAGAGAACTTACGGTTCCAAGACAGAAATTGTGAAGTTTGTTTTTAGGATTTGATTTTCTAAGAAATCTTTATCAAAAGTGTAGAATCTGCTTGAATCGTTAAGTGCTGCTGATGCGAAGATAAGCGTGTCCGCGGATTGAAGCCGAGAGTCTAGTTCTAAGAGAGTGTTGAGAAGGAAAGTTAAAGCTTTAGCTTGTGGAGTATGAAAATGAAGAGGAGTGTAGAAGATGAGGTCGTGAAGGGTGGAGTAAGCTTTTTCCCTGAGGGGTGGATCTTTAATTTTAGAAACTAATGCGAGAACTTCTCCAAGGACAATGAGAGAGACGCTTAGAGTAGGTCTACGTTTGTATGCTGAGAGTTGAAAGAGTTTCTTCGCTGCTCTTGCTCGCGGTTGTTCAAGGACAACTTCCAAAATAACTGAGCTATCGAGATCGTAGTATTCCATCGAGGAAAAAAGCGTAAATGAGTTTATGAAGGTATTTCAAGTTTTTTCGAAAAGTTTTCGGAATGATCTTATGTTATCTTAAGATACTAACAAAAAAATTTTCAGTTGACCTTGTACACGGTGACGGTGTCTATCCTATTCTTAAATGTGTCCTCGCATCCAATGAGGAAGTAGTTTGCTCCTCCTGTTGTAGTAGTGTGTTTGGTTGCTCCTGTGACGCTGAAGTGTGTTGCTGTGCTGTAATCAAATATTCCTTCATTGATATAAGAGCAGGTTGCTTCTTCGTTTGTTTCGACGATAAGCGCTTCTCCTGCGTTGTAGACCGCTTGGATGAGTGGGGCTGTCTTGTCAAGTTCTATGTTGAAGTTGATCCGTGTCTTATTAACATTTCCCGCCTTGTCTTCGCAGAGAAGGTGATAATTATAGGAAGTGGAGATGCGTTCCGCGAGTGGCCCGATAATAGTTTTGTGTGCTGCTGCGTTGGTTTCTTCAAAGGTGAAGTCTGCTTCTCTGACATGAGAAACATCCCTTGTGCTCATGCCGCAGGTTGCCTTGCCTTGTTCTGCTCCTCCTTCTGTCCGCGCCTCGATGGTCATGGTTAAGGTCTTGAATGTTCCTTCGCATGGTTGGTCATTGCAGGTGAGGCTTGTTAAGCTTAAGGGGCCTGTTCTTACAAGAGTGTATCCCTCTGGGATGAGGCTTTGTTTGTTAGCGTTATTTTTTAGATCGTTGCATCTGAGGAAGTAAGTGTTCGCTCCCTCTTTGAGGTTTGTCAGGATACCGGTGCAGGTTTGTTTGGTTTGTGGTGCTGGGTCTGAGCAGCTGAGTTTCCGAGTCATTTGTGAATAAGGGATGTCTGTATTATTAATTCTGCATCCTGCTTCCCTGTTTGCTTCTGTTGGGATTACTTTTTCGTTGAGTGTTAAGGTTATTTGTGTCAAGGTTGTGTCGTGCGAAAGAAGGTTGTTGTTTTCTGGATTGATAGTGAGGAGTGCTGGCGGTGTTAAGTCTGGTGCTTGTGCTGTGCTGATTTTGAGTTGATAAGCTGGTGCGTCGTTACCATTGTCGCAGCTGTCTGTGCATCTGATGTAAAAG
>DASRUL010000038.1:0-37072 GCA_035655455.1 Candidatus Nanoarchaeia archaeon
GAGGCTCAGTAGAAAGTAGGCCTATTAGTTCTTTGAGTTGAACGTCTTGTTTTATTAAACAATTCTATTTTCCATCTAAAAAGATGTCCTGAAGACATTTTCAAGGAAAGAGTCACTCCCCCCAAACATTTAACTTTCTACTGAGCCTTTGGTTGAGAAAACTTTAAGTAAAGAAGAGATCTTAGTTTTTTATGAATCTTGAAAGTTCAGCCTTTGTTGATAATGGAAGAATTCCCGAGAAGTATACCTGCGACGGTGAGGATATTTCTCCCCCTTTGTTCTTTAAAAATGTTCCAAAAAGTGCGATATCTTTAGTGTTGATAATGGATGATCGTGACATTCCTGGGTTTGTGAAAGAAAAGTTCGGGATTGAGGCGTGGGATCATTGGGTTGTGTATAATATTCCCGCTGAGATGCAAGAAGTGAAAGAGGGAGAAGAGTCGAAAGGAGTTTTAGGAAAAAATACAAATAAAAAGTTAGGGTATGGTGGCCCTTGTCCTCCAGATCGGGAGCACAGGTATTTTTTAAGATTGTTCGCTCTTGATAGGGTGTTGAACTTAAAAGAGGGAGCGACGAAGAAGGAAGTGCTTCTGTTGATGAAAGATCATATCATTGAAAAAGCAGAGTTAATGGGAAAGTACAAGCGCAAGTAAGGTTTATCTTCCAAAAATCTTTCCCAAGAGGCTGCCAAGCGCTACAAGGATGATTCCAGAAAGAAGAAGCAGGTAAATGTTGCCGAAGCCATAGTACACGAAGGGTTTGATGGTTGTTCCTAAGGATTCGATGAAGAAGCGGGTGTAGAAGTATTTGAATACGAAGATGCTGAGAATGAATATCCAGATGATAAAACCAATAGCCGCTCCTTTCTTCCATGCTTCAAAGTCTTGCCATGCCATTTAATCCTTCCAGTAGTAAAGCAATGTCGAAATACCTGCGATGAGAAGGCTTAATCCTAAGGTTAGTGGAAGGCTGAGGAATTTGAGCAAGAATGCTGACAGGATGAAACTTAATCCAAAGACGTAAACGAATCTTGATCCGAACAAAATGCCATTCCCATCGAACCCAGGAAGTGGTATCATATACCAGAGTGCGAGAAGAAGGTTAACGCTAATGAATGTTGGGAATTCTGTGCTGAGACTTTTTTCTAGGACGCTCGCGAGAAGAACAAGGAAGACGTTTGCCAGTGGCCCTGAGAGGAGGATGAGCGCTTGTTCGTATCCTGAGACGAGGGGGTATTTTCTTCCTGTGCGCTGGCGTTCTGTGCTGGTGATGGTGTTTCCTCCGATGCCGGTGAAGAAGAGCTTGCCTTTTGAGGTGAGGGCGAGGAAGAGCGCAATAAGGCTGTAGAGGGGAAGTGGTTTTTTTAGTTCTTTTTTGAAGATGAGGTGTTTGATAGTAAGCAGATGGTAAGTGCTGTTCGCGTCGAATTTTCTTGCTGTGAGTTTGTGGCTGAGTTCATGAGCGAGGACTGCGATGCTGACGATGAAAATGATTTTGAGAAAGTTCAGGATCCAAGTGTTCGCAATGAATGTTGGTTGTCCGTCGTTCCATCCGAAAACGATGCTGAGGATAAGGATGGTTGCGAGAAGATGAAGGGCCTCTTTTTTGTCAAACATCATAGTTGCTCTTGCTTGACAGATATTTAATACTTTCTGATCAAAAAGGTTATATAGCTGTTTTCAGAGTTTTTTGAAATGGCGTTGCTTACGAATGTTATTATGATAGCGATTGTTGGATTAGCGCTTTATTATGTTTTGAAATATTTTCATGTGTTTGATGAATTCTTAGGGGGTGCCGTTGGGGGTGTTGGGGGTTTTGTTGCTGGTTCTTTGGAGATTGGTAAAGAATTGATCAGAAAAAAAGTAGACTTGTTGAGAGGGTTTGGGAAGCGGGAGCTCGACCTTCGCGCTGAGGGAAAGAAGGCTCTTGAAAAGGCATTGCAGGAGGAGCAAGGCGGCCAGGTGACGGACGAGTTCTATCAGAAGTTTGGACAAAGTTTGCAAAGGAGGTTTTCGGATGCGAGTGCGATGATAGAAGAAATTGAACGTGCTGAAAAGGAATTGGATAAGTATGAGGCCTCGTTGAAGAGTGCTGCTGCTGAAAAAGGTGAGATGTTGAACAGGGTAAAGAAACAAGAAGATTCAGAAGAGATTCGTAAGCAGAAGGAGAACATACAAATATGGTTTAATGTGAGAAATACTTGCGTGGATGATATAAAAATAATAAGAAAGAAGGCAAAGGGGTTGAAAGAAGGTATGTTGGGGATGAGGGGGTTGTATCAAAAACAGGCGGAGTTGTTGAAGGGGAGGAATGCTGATGCTGTAAGGAAAATGCAAAATATTGATCAGGAAGCTGACAAGATGTTAAATGAGTGGTTTATATTGTTCGGGGGGGTTGAGGAAGGATATAGGAAATTTGACAGGGACAATGCTCTGTTGGAAAGGCTTACTGCCTCTTTGCGTTAGTCTGTTTCAATCTTCTTGAGTTCTTCTACGAGTTCTTTTTCGTGTCCTGCGCCGACGACAGCGACGATTTTTTTGAAGTGTTTTGTGAGTTTGAGCAGATTTTTTGCCATGTATTTGTTTCTGTCTTCAACAAGGGTTTTGTGTACGTTGGGGTAACGGGTTTTAAGCTGTTTAATCAGGTGTTGGACGAGTTTTTGTTCTGGAACTTTGGTGAGATCAATGCTGATTTTTTGTTTGGAGAATGGCGAAAAGAGGAGGTCTTTGAGGAATCTGAATTTTTCTTTCCAGGTGATGCTCTTGGAGAATTTTTTGAGCGTTACGTCTAAGGGTTGGTCGATGAGTGCGATGCTGCAGTTGTTTGCTCTCGCTGTGACTGCGGCCTTCAGCATTTCTGTGCCAGGGCTGACTCCTACCTTGTTGCCGAGTTTCCGTTCTGCGAGTTCTCCGAAGACTGCGAAGAGCCAGCCTTTGAAGCCGAGGTGGGTGATATCTTTGAGGGTTGGTCGTCTCTTGGTGGAGGTGGTGAGTGCGTGGTAGCGTGCCTTGTCGAGTTCGAGTGCGACAAGATCAGGCGCTTCTAAAGTGATGGTTTTTTCAACTTGGCTGATGCTTTCTTGCGCGATGTGGGAGGTTCCGATGATAACTATATTTTTGTACCTATGCATAAAAAAATGGAAAACTATTTAAACTTAAATAGGTATGGTTGTCGCAACAATGGTGATTGCATGATTAAAACAAGGAGAGTGAGTGACATCTACGGGATGCCTGTGTATACAGATGATGGATTGTATTATGGGGATGTGGAGGAGTCTGTCTTTAGCGGAAATAAGGTGCATGGATGGCGGGTGCGTGCGACAAAGAATTCGATGTTGACGCGGGTGTTGTCTGGCGCGAAAGGTGTGTTGATTCCTCATCAGTTTGTGAAATCCATCGGGGATATTATGATTGTTTCTTCGCACGCGTTGCCTTCGAGTGAGGAGGCTGGTGAGGCTGTAGAAGAATTCTGAGAATGGTTTCTTTCAAGGTGCTCTTCTTCCTTCTTATTTTTTTGGCGGTGTTGTTTGAGATTGTCGCTGATGTCTTGTTCAAAAAGTGGAGTATGGAGTCTAAGACTTTTTTGTTTGTTGTGGGCATTGTCTTGTATGCTATTGGAACGGTTTTTTGGGCGTTTTCTTTGAAGTATGAGTTTTTGTCAAGAGCGATTATTGTTTTTACTGTGGTGAATTTGGTCGTGATCAGTCTTGTTGGTGTGATTTTTTTTAAGGAGAGTTTGTCTCTAGTGAACAAGGTTGGAATCTTTGCTGGGCTTCTGAGTGTGGTGTTGGTGGAGTGGTAAGCGTTTTTGCAAAACAAGCGTATTCCTGAAAAGAGTGGTTTTTTACGTGTTATGAACCACAACGTTTAAATAGTTCTTTTGGAAAAAGAGGAGGATGGTGACAGTGCTGCAGAACGCGATTAATTTCTTCAGAGATTTTGGTTTATTTGATGTTGTTCTTCCGTTTTTGCTTGTCTTTGCGATTGTGTTTGCCATTTTGGAGAAGACGCGTATTTTAGGGAATGAGGGTTCTGGTGACAAGGCGGTTCCGAAGCATTCGTTGAATTCGACTGTTGCGTTTGTGGTTGCGTTGTTGGTGGTTGCGACGAACAAGGTGGTGACTGCTATTAACGCTGCGCTGCCGAATGTGGTGTTGCTCGTTGTGTTGTTGGTGAGTTTTTTGTTGGTGCTTGGTGTTTTTTACAAGGAAGGCAACTTTGACTTTTCTGAGAAGTATCAGACGTGGACAAAGGTGTTTGCTGGGTTGATCTTCGCGGCGATCTTGTTGATCTTCGCGGACTCTATTGAGTATAGCGGCCAGCAGTCGTGGTTGGATTTTGTGTTGGATTATGTGATTCAGAATTATAGCAGCACTGTGGTAGGAGCAATCGTAATGCTTATAATCTTGGTTGGTGCTGTCCTGTATATCACGCGTGGGATGAAGATAGGAAAAGAGGAGAAGTAGGAATGTTGCTGCAGGCTGGAAGTTTTGACTTTAGGACTTTTGTGGGATACTTGCAGGATATTGGCGCGTATGAGATTTTTTTGCCATTCTTGCTTGTTTTCGCGATCGTGTTCGCTGTGTTGGAGAAGACGAAGATTTTTGGGGAGAAGTCGAACATTAATGTCGTTGTCGCGTTTATCATTGGCTTGTTGTTGGTGGTGCAGCAGGGCGTGGTTGCGACGATTAACAATTTCTTGCCTCAGGTTTCGTTGATTATTGTGGTAGCGTTGGCTTTCTTGTTAGTGGTTGCGATGCTTGCGGGAAGGGAGTTTGAGGGCTTGAAAAACTGGGGGTTGACTGCTGCTACGATTATTGCGGTGATTGCGCTTGTGTTGGCGTTGAATCCTTCATGGCCTGACTTTTTGAGTGCCTATGATCGTGATCAGGTGTTGTATATTGGCCTTGGCCTTCTCTTTGCAATTGGTGCGATCTGGTTGGTCGCGGGTGTCGGGAGGAACAGGGGACAGGGTGAGGGAATTGCTGGCGCGTTGGGTGCGATAGATAAGGCGTTGCGGAAGAAGGGTGAATGAATTATGGCGACGTTGCTTGATGTTGGGGTGTTGGGGTTCTTCTTGCCTGTGTTTGTGTTCATGTTTCTTTTCACAGTCTTGTTCGCTGTGTTGGAGAAGACGAAGATTCTTGGTGAGAATAGACTGTTGAATATTGCTGCCGCGTTTTCTGTTGCCGCTATTTCTATTTTTGTTGGAAGGCTTACGAGCTTGATTGGGATTGCTGTTCCTTGGATTGTGTTTGTCTTTGTGATTTTGTTGTTGATCTTCATGATTTTTGGTTTCTTTGATGTGAGCAAGGAGAAGATTTGGGATTTGTTTGGTGAGACGACAGCGTTTATCGTGATCTTGATCATTTTGTTAATCGCGATTATAATTGTGTTTGAGGGAACGGTGAGCCCGTACGTGCCTGGTCCTGATGGAACAGTGAGCGGTGTTCCGAATCCAAGAAGTGAGACCTTGCGCACATTGACGCACCCAAGGATGCTTGGCGCGATTTTTATGTTGGTTGTTGCCGCTTCGACAGTGAGTTATTTGAGCAAGAAGATTACTTAGGAATATTTTTGAGTTCTTGGGTGATTCTTCCGAGTTCTTTGATGTTGCTGACAAGAGGTTCGGTGATTTTTTCAAAGACTTTTTCCAAGGCTTTCATTTCTGTGTGGACGCTCTTGATGTCTTGGTCATATTCATGTATTTTTCCTACAACTGCGTTTTGCAAATTTTCAAAACGTTGGTTAATTCTGATAATTTCTTGTTTGATGGAGAGGATGCTGGTTTCTGCGCGTTCTTTCCAGACTGCTAGGTCTCCAACCCTGGCCAAGAATTCTTCCCAGCGTTCGTTGACAATGGCTTCCGCGATTTCGTGGATCTTGTCAGCGTCGTAGGCTGGAGCTTCTTGCTGGACTTGCGTTGCGTACTGGGAGAGAATGTTTTGTGCCTCCGGTTGTTCTTCTGGTTCTTCTTGGGCTGGAGCTTCTGGCGCTTCTGGAAGGTCTGTTGGCTCTGGCGCGTCTCCGATAAGGCCTGAGACTCCTGCCTTGATCTCAGCGTAGTCCTTGTTGTTGGGTTGAACCATGGGGTGCCTCTTTTTTTTGTTCCGCTAATGCCAATTTTTGTTCGATGATCCTGTCAACGTCTTTTTCTGTGACGAAGTTCATGGGGTTCCAGTAATTAATATATCTTTCTAGGACGGTGACGTCTTCTTTGCGGGCGGATTTTTCAAGTTCTGCGATGAGATGGCGTAAGGTTTCTTTGATGCTGAAGAGTTCTGTTTTAATTTCTTTTATGTCGCTGTTGATTGCCCTGATTTCGTTGAGAACTTTTTTGTATTCTGCAACCATATTATTGTTGATGAGCAGCACCCTGTCTCTGAGGAGATTGTATTTGCCTTCAAGGGATCTTATTCGAGAATTGAGGTCGAGAAGGAATTCTTGGAATCCTTGTTGTTGGGTTTCTGTGTCCATGGTTGTGAGCGAAAACTATATAACGCTTGGTTTGGGTGAGTAATAAACATTGCGGTTGAAGGATGGTCCTCTTTAAGAAGCGTTTGAAAACTGGTGAGCATGAAGTGGTGGTGGAAGGTGCTGAGGAGGTGATGCATATTAATTATGAGGAATATACTCGGTTGCCTTCTGTGGAGGAGGATCCTTTGACAATGGCTAGGGCTATCGAGAAACTAGCTTCTAATCCTGTTGCTCGCGTGGTGTTTCATCAGAAGAAGAAGTATGAGTACCCCTACAACCAAACTCAGATGTTGGTGGAGGTGGGTCAGGTCTACAATCATTTTATCAAGCAGAAGAAGCTGCTAACGTTGGCCGCCTTGGAGGCTTTTGGCCCTTTGGAGGATGCTGCTGGTAGGTTGAGGAATTTGCAGTATATTATCTTGAACTTGTTGAGGAATGATCCTCTTGGTGCGTATGTTGAGGTGAGGCGTTTTTTGCGTGAGGAGAGGATTCTTCTTGAGAAGGTGCAAGGTCAGCAGTATGCGTTGGTGGTGAAGCCGTATGTGGATGTGTTGGAGGAGCTTCAAAATCTTCTTGAGAAGACGACGCTTGTGAGGATAGCGCAGCCGTACTTGCAGGGATATGTGATAGGTTCTCGTGAGGTGTACAAAGTGTTGTTTCATCCCGTGGTTACTCCTGATTTTATGGGGACGAGGCTTGCTGCGACCCCTCCCTTGGATGCGGAGGAGATTGATTCGTACCAGCTGGGAAAGAACACGTATGTGCAGGTGTTTAATGTGAAAGAGACGGTGAAGCAGTTGTATCATCTGATTCCTCCAGAGTTTCAGGTGTCTGAGGATAAGTATGAGTTGATTGATATGGCGCGGAAGGTGTTGGCTCAGCATCAGCCGAAGGCCGAGGAGTTTGTGGAGCCTGAGAAGATGCGCGAGAATTTTTTTAATATTGGTCGTGACTTGCTGACAGAGTTGGCTGATCATCGCGGATTGGAGTTTTCCTTTGAGGAGATTGAGGAGATGGCGGCAATTCTTGTGCGGTACACTGTGGGGTTTGGATTGATTGAGGTGTTGTTGAGTGATCCGAATGTGCAGGACATTGCGATTAACAGTCCTGTTGGTGGAACGCCGATGTTTGTGGTGCATGGGAAATATGACGAGTGTGTGACGAATATTGTTCCTTCTGTGGAGGATGTTGAGTCTTGGGCGACGAAGTTCAGGCTGATTTCTGGAAGGCCGCTTGATGAGGCCAATCCTGTGCTTGACACAGAGTTGGTGCTTCCTGGCGCGCGTGCGAGAGTTGCTGTGATTTCTAAGCCCTTGAATCCTACAGGGTTGGCGTTTTCTTTGAGGAGGCATCGTGATGATCCATGGACGTTGCCGCTGTTTGTGAAAAATAAGATGATGACTGATCTTGCTGCGGGCTTGCTTTCTTTTTTGATAGATGGGAACAGGACGCTGCTTGTAGCTGGCACGAGGGGTTCTGGAAAAACAAGTTTATTGGGTTCTGTGCTTATTGAAATTATGAGGAGGTATAGGGTAATTTTATTGGAGGACACCTTAGAACTTCCTGCAGATGCATTAAGAAAGTTAGGATACAACATCCAGTCAATGAAGGTGCGTTCTGCCTTATCTACTGGAGGTACGGAGTTGACTGCTGATGAGGGGATTAGAACTTCTTTAAGGATGGGCGATTCTGCGTTGATTGTGGGAGAAGTGCGTTCGGTGGAATCTCGCGCACTTTATGAGGCGATGCGTGTTGGCGCGTTGGCGAATGTTGTTGCTGGGACGATTCATGGCGACTCGCCCTATGGTGTGTTTGATCGTGTGGTGAATGATCTTGGCGTGCCGAGAACATCGTTTAAGGCGACGGATATTATTATTGTTGCGAATCCTATTAGGTCTGCGGATGGGTTGCATCGTTTTCGCCGTGTTACTCAAATTACTGAGGTGAGAAAGGAGTGGGAGCAGGATCCTTTGGCTGAGGGCGCGTTTGTGGATTTGATGAAGTATGACAGCAAGACTGACGCGTTAATCCCAACTGACGCGTTAATCCATGGTGATTCTGTTGTGTTGAAAGCGATTGGTGGTCAGATTCGGGAGTGGGCTGGAAGTTGGGATGCGATTTGGGAGAATATTTTATTGAGGGCGAGGATGAAGAAAACGTTGGTGGAGTATGATGAGCGGTATGATCTTCATGGGTTGTTGGAGGCGCGTGACGTTGTTGCGATGAATGATGAGTTTCACAAGATTAGTGATCATGTGGCTGAGGAAGTTGGCTTCTTGGATAATAAAAGGATTTTCTTTGAATGGGAAGAAAGTTTAAAAAGGTACGTGAAGATGAATTATGCGAGATGAAAAAAGGGGAAGGCGAGATTGTTAAAAAATATGAGGAGAGGCTTGCTGAGCATACTGATGCGGGTCTTGAAGATGTTTCGAAGTTCTCAAGCGAGTATGAGAAGTTTCGTGCTGAGGCGCTTTCTGAGAGGCTTTCTTGGTATGAGTCTTGGTGTGGGCTTGCAGAAAATTTGTTAAGGTTTAAGCCAAATCAAAAAGATCTTCCTGAGCTTGAGCGGGCGGTTGCTACTGCGCATCTGCAGGTAACTCCAGCTGGTGCTGCGAGTTTTGCTGCGTTGGTTGCGTTCTTGTTTATTCTTCTTGGTCTTGCGTGGATGGCTGTTGGTGTAGTTCTTTCAACAGATTTTTTTGCTGACCTTTCGAAGGTAGAGTTGCCTGTGTTTTTTCCGTTGTTGTTCTTGGTGTTGGCGTTTGTTTGCGTGCGCGTGCTTTCTCATATGCCTTTGTTTCTCGCTGCGCGTTGGCGCTTGAGAGCAAGCAACCAGATGGTGCTGTGCATGTTGTACATTGTGATTTTTATGCGCCACACATCAAATCTTGAGAATGCGATTAAGTTCGCGATGGAGCATGTTGGTCCTCCGCTTTCGTTGGATTTGAGGAAGATTTTTTGGGATATTGAGACTGGAACGTTCTCTACAATTAAGGAATCCTTGGATCATTATTTGGAGTCATGGCGTCATTATAACTTGGAGTTTGTGACGTCGTTTCATTTGGTGGAGGCTTCCTTGTATGAGCCGACGGAGTCTCGCAGGGTTGAATTGTTGGAGAAGGCGTTGGAGGTGATGTTGGAAGGGACGTATGAGAAGATGTTGCATTATGCTCAGGAGTTGAAAAATCCTGTTACGACGTTGCATATGTTGGGGATTATTCTTCCTATTTTAGGGTTGGTCGTCTTCCCATTGGTTGGTTCTTTTTTGCAGGGGCTGGTGCAGTGGTATCATCTTGCGTTCTTGTACAATGTGTTGCTTCCAGTGGTGGTGCTTGTGTTTGGGATGAATATGCTTGCAAAGCGTCCGACAGGGTATGGTGAGTCTCGTTTTGCTGAGAAGGTGTATAAGACTGCGTTTGATCCGTTTTGGCTATGTGCCTTTTTGGGATCGTTGTTGATGATTGTTGGTTTTTTCCCGATAATTATTAATCTTTTGAATCCTTCTGCGACTGTTGGTGATAAGTGTGGGAATGGTGATCTTGATCTTGGCTTGTTTGGTTGTTTTTTGGATTACCAAGAGAAGGGAGGAAAATTATATGGTCCTTTTGGTCTTGGCGCCTTGGTGGTGAGTTTTTTTGTTCCGTTCGGGTTGGCGTTGGCGTTCGGCTTGTATTATCGATTGAGGACCGCGAAGCTTGTGAAGATAAGGAATGAGACGTTGGCGTTGGAGAAGGAGTACGCTGCTGCGTTGTTTCAGCTTGGGAATAGGATTGGGGATGGTGTTCCTGCTGAGCTCGCGTTTAACAAGGTTGCTTTGACGCTTGAGGGCACTCCTGCTGGTGATTTTTTTGGGCGCGTGGATCAGAATGTGCGGATGCTTGGGATGAGTGTGGAGGAGGCTATTTTTAACGAGAAGAATGGTGCGATTCTTGCTTCTCCTTCTCCGTTGATTGAGTCTTCGATGGAGGTGCTTGTTGAGGCTGCTCGGAAAGGTCCGAAGATTGTTTCTCAGTCATTGATAACAATCTCAAATTATGTTGATAAGATTAACAGGGTGAATGAGCGGTTGAAGGATTTGATGGCTGAGGTCGTTTCTTCGATGAAGTCGCAGATTGGGTTGATGACGCCTGCGATTGCCGGGATTGTTGTGGGTATTTCTTCGATGATTGTTGCGATTATTGTGAATTTGAATGTGAAGTTTTCTCAACTTTCTCTTGGCGCTGGTGTTGAGGGTGTTGGTGATCTCGGTGCGTTGGTGGATATTTTTGGTGTTGAGGGGATTATTCCGGGGTTTTTCTTTCAGCTTGTTGTCGGCGTGTATGTGGTGCAGTTGACTTATATCTTGACAAAGTTGCAGAGCGGGATTGAGAACGGTGAGGATCCTGTTATGGAAAGGTATCTTCTTGGGAGGAATATGTATCGGGGCGTGTTTTTGTATGTTATTCTTTCTTTGATTGTGTCTGTGTTGTTCTTCTTGTTGGCGAACAAGTTGTTGGAGCAGAGCTTTTAAAAAGGTTTAAATATATTGTTTCTCGGAGAAGTTGTTAATGGTGAAAAGAGGTGCGATGAGTTTTCCTTTGAAGATGATTATTGAGATAATCTTGTTGCTCTTGTTGGCTGTTGTGGTGTATCAAGTGTTTGTGAAGGTTATTGGGGGGGTGCTGCGATGAACAAGCGTGGTCTTGAGACAATCACGTTGGAGTTGATTCTTGGGGTGCTTGTCTTGGTTGTTCTTGTTGGGTTTGTGACGTTGTATAGGGATGTTGCTGAGGCGCAAGCGTCAAGGGACGTAGTGAGGTTATGGGTGCTTGAGAGTGGGAAGAAGCAGGAGGTTGCGAAGTTTAATATTCAAGAGATTGGAAGGCCTTCTGTTGCGATAGTGAATCCTGAGCCGTTGTTAATTTCAACAAAGAAGCAACTGGAGCGTGATGCTCATGGCTTGATTGCGAATGAGATGGTTGATTGTTGGAATACGTTTGTTCGTGGTGAGGTAAACTTCTTGGGCAAGTGGGCTGAAGAGAATGTGTTTTGTTTTCCGTGTGCGACAGTTTCTTTTGCTGAAGAGCTAAAGAATGATCCTAAGGCGAAGCTTTCAGGGTTCAATAAGTTTCTTGCCGAGCGTCGTCCTGATGGCAATCAGCCTACGTATAAAGAGATTCTTACGAAGAAGAATGAGAAGTTAAAAGAGCTGACACCTCGTGCTGAGGCTGATGTGGTTCCTGTGAGCGAGGATTTGTATGTGTTCTTTGTCGCGACGTCTGGAAAGCAGTGGAGGTTTTTGTTGAAGTCTGCTGAGGAAGGGATTGTAAGCGCTGCTAAGGGGGATGTTGGCGGTGTTGCTGGTGGTCTTGGTGGTGCGTTGATTGGTGCGAAGATTGGAGGTGTTGCAGGTACGATTATTCCCGGGGTGGGTAATGTTGCTGGTGCGATTATTGGCGGTGTTGCTGGTGGTCTTGGTGGAGTGAGTTTGATTGAGGCGGTGTTTTCTGAGGATGTTCAGTTTGAGCCGTTGGTGATTCTTGGTCCTGCTGATTTTATCACGAAGCATTGTAATCCTGAATAAAACCAAAAGTTTATATGTTTCTTCAGAAGAATCTTGGTTGATGAGAAAGGGGGATCTTGCGTGGGACACGATTGGAAAGTTGGTGATTGGGTTAGCGTTTATGGTGGTGCTTGCGCTGATTATTTTTTTTGCGCGTGACAAGATGGGCGAGCTGTTGAAGGAGTTGGTAAAGGCGTTGAGGTTCGGGCTCTGATGGCTGAGGCTGCGCTTTCGAACGTTGTGAAGGGTATTCTAATGTTGGTAGTTGTTGTTGCAGTGATTTATTTTGGGGTGACGACAATGAAGCCGTTGGTTGAGGCATTTTTTGGGATTGGGGTTGTGTCTCCTGCTGAGATAAAGGAGGCTAATGATATGTTTGCTTTTTTTGTGAAGCAGTATAAGGAGTGTAAGAATTCTCCAGATGCTGATTGTTTGTGCCCATTGAGTGTAGTGCTTCCTCAGGGGATTATTTTGAGTGTTGAGAATAATCCTGGGTTGAAGGAGACGGAGTTTAGTTTGCTTGAGGGCGAAGTTGATGAGCGCGGGTTGAATCCATTTGGAAGGAACAAGCTTCAGGGTGGGAGTGCGGCTATTCTAAGCGATGATCTTCCGCGTGAGCGGCGCATAGTTGGGAATGATCGTCCTTCATATGCTTTTGAATGGACTGTTGAAGGGAATGTGCTTAAGGCCAAGCCTTTGTACAGCCAGGAGTTGTGGCTTGCGAATGGGGATGATTGCGATCCTTGTTTGTTTGGGGCGAATCTTGAACTTGGACCGCTTCGGTTTGATCCTGGTTATTTATATAAAGAAGGTGTTGAAAATGTGATTTTTATAAGTGATACCAAGATGCGCGGAAGTATTATTACTGTAGAGCTTCCAGAGCATCAGGAGCTTGCAAAGTTAAGGCGATGTGCTCCTGGAGATCCGAATGCAGATATGTTATTTAATCAGATCATTTCTGAGTTTGAGAGGTGTTTACCCTACAATTCTCTGGCAGGAGATTATGTTTCTGGGGAAATAAGAGTTCCTGTTAGGGAAAACACGGTTTCAGGATTTACGTATGTTGTAGGATTGCGTTATTATCTTGGAAAGAACGAGCGTGTGGGCGCGTGGCGGGTAAGTCAGTATTATCAGCTGAAGTCTCGAAGCGTGCTGCAATCAGATATTAAAGATTTACGTCCTGATCCGAATCCAAGCGAAGCGCATAAGCGGGCTGCGGAAGAGGTGTTAGCTAAGGTAAAGGGAAAAAAAGGTAGTGAAGGATTACGGTTGTTGCCGAAGCTTGAGGTTTCTGGAAAAGTTTTAGCTGTAACTGAATCTGTGAATCCGCTTGATGCTGAGGAGCTTGCGCGTGTGGAGCAGGATCGTGAGAAAAACCCTGTTTCTCGTCCTACAAAGTGCGCTTCTTTAAAATTGTTTAAAAATCAGCGTTCTATTGTTCCTGAAGGGTTTTTTATAGAAATTTTAGGTGATGGCAGGTTTGCTCTTTTCCAAGGTGAGAAGATTGTGCGCGCAAAGCGTTTCCCATTGAGAGTGTGTAAAACTAACGCTTTAGGCGAAGATCAGCAACCGATGGAATACATAAAACTGGATCAAAACGCAGTGTCTCTTGACGTTTATCGTTATCCTCAAAATTCTGCATATGAGGTGTGCGTGGTGAATGTGGATCGTAAGACTTCAGAGGCAGAGGCTGTTCGTGAGCTTGCTGGTGTCTTTAAGGAAAAATAAAACCAAAACCTTTATAATAAGACAGCATGCTTTTGGTAGTAATTGAAAAAGGTGAACGTGTTGATGAACAAGAAAGGTCAGGGATTGCCGATGAACGTGGTGATTCTTGGGATTATTGTGATTGTTGTGTTAATTGTTGTGCTTGTATTCTTTGTTGGCGGAACTGGTCAATTTACGCAGAAGATCAAACAGATTCTCGGGTTGAATGTAAAAGGAGAGGAGTTGCAGCTTGCGACGCAGTCTTGTATTCGTTCTTGTGAGAGTGTTGCTGAAAGAACACCTATTGAACAAAAAAATTCGTTTTATTGTAATGGCATCTTGATTGTTGATAATGATGCGAATATAGATACCCCTCCGATCAAGACAAAGTGTGGTGATAGCTCAACTGCGAATACAGAGACGCTAAGCGCTTCAGAGGAAAGGCAGGGCATTAAATTAGGAAGGTCATTGGATGTTCCTTGTGAGATTAGCTGTGCATGATGAAATCTAAAGCTGGTGCTGAGTTAAGCTTGAACACGATCATTGTTGCTATTATTCTTCTTGTTGTGTTGGTTGTCTTGATCTTGTTGTTTGCGGGAGTTGGAGGTTCTCTCTTTAGTTCGATTAAGAATTATGCGAATGTTGTTCTTGGATTGGCGAGGGATCTTCCCAAGCCTTAGAGTTAAAATGTTCAAAAGCTGAGGATAGGTTTATATAAATGGTTTTCTAGGTTGTTTTTGATGGCAGGAAAGAGGGGGACGATAGATTACGTGACGAGTATGATTCTTGGTGTTGCCCTTGCGTTGTTGTTGATTTTTGTGACCATAGCATTGTACAACGCCTTTTTTGGGAAAGTGGAGTGTTCGAATAAGGCTGAGTGGGGCGCTATTGCAAGGGCTGTGACGTTGGTGGAGTCTGGTGTTCGTTCTTCGATTGAGATTCCTTTTTTTAATGGGGATTGCCCGCTGGTGAGTTTTACAAAAGGGGAAATCTTGGAGATTGCTCCCGGCTCTTCGAAGTTGTTGACAGATGATCCGCAGTTGTGCCTATGCAAACTTAAAAAGAGCAAGTGTGATCCTTTGGAGTGTTACAGGTTTAAGAAAGTAAAAGAAGTGCGCCTTCCCTTAGGAGGCCAGGTTTCAACAAAAGGCTTGAAGCAGTATATGTTTGTGAGGTTTGAGAGGCAGGATGCGAGTTTTGTGGTGAGTGTGAAAGGGGAAACCAAGAAGGAGCAGCAGTATGTGTATGAGTCTGGGGATGAGCCTGAAGTAAGTGATGTTGAGGCCTTGAGGCTGGTAAGAAAAGTGAGCGTGGCCTACACTGTTCCGGGAGAAGTAAGGATGAAGGGTGTTGAGGTTGATGCTCGTCCTGAGTTTTATCCTGTTGAGATGCGTATTGTGAAGGGAGTGTTTCCGCAGAGGGTGAAGGTTGTTCTTGAGAGGATTTCAGCTGGAGGGGTGAGTGCTGTGAAGCCTGAGCAGGTGAAAAGTATGAATCTTGAGGTGTTGCTTCTTCTTGACCATGTGAAAGCGTTGGCTGAGGAGGGATTGTCTGAGAAGGAATTAAGGTTGTTTTATAAAAAAGAAGAGGAGTGGCCGAGTGTGTCTTTGAAGTGTGAGATGGAGAAAGCATTCTTGTATAAGGTGTCAGAGGATGCGGGGCTGGATGTGGTTCCTTGTGCGGGGATGATTGAGGGGTTCGCTGAGGAGTTTGCGCTTGGACCAGGGGCTGGGAACATTGGCTAGAGGTCAAACATTGGTGATGACAGTAATCTTGAATATGATTATGCTATTATTGGTGGTGATAATGGTTATTGCTGCGATTGTGAAGGTGCGTGATGATGATCTTCACCTTGCGTTGGTTGAGGCGCATGAGTTTGCGCTGGTAAAGGACGCTGCGTTAGCTTCTGTTCATAGCCTTGAATTAAAGTATAAAGTTCCTGTGGGAATGGAGCTTGGTGTTGATGAGAAGTGTGTGGTGAGAGCGAGGAGTGCGAAGAGCGAGGTGGTTGTAAAGGCTCGTTGTGCTCAAACGAATGATGAGCGGGTGAAACCGTTGGTTAGTGATGATGGTAATCTTGGGGTGAGTGTAGGATGACTGATTCGGTCTTTGAGATGCCGCAGTGGTTTGTGCGGTTGACTGCGGCGATCGCGGTTGTTGTGTTTGTGATGATTACGATCTTTGCGTATAGGAGCGAGGAGGTGAAGACGGAAGTTCTTGAGAATAATATTTTGAGTGTGCTCTTGAAATCTTCTCCGAATTGTCTTGCCCTTGAGGAGAAAGAGGTGGTGTATGCTAATGTGATAGATGTTTCCAAGATGGAAGCGTTGAAGTTGAGGAAGTGTTTCAAGAAAGATAATGTTTTTTTTAGACTGACGCTTTCTTCTTTTGAGGGGAAGGAAGTGAAGGCTGCGAGTTTGATTCCATTGAATGTGGAGAGGCTTGTTCCTGTGTGCGGCAGCCTTCCCGAGTATGAGTGTGTGACGTGGGAGGAATACGCGTTGTACAAAGAGGGTGAGAAGGTTGTGCCTGGGGTGTTAAAGGTGGAGGTGGTGCGTCATGTTTAAGAGGGGTTTTTTTTCTGATCCTATCGCGTTAGTGTCGTTAGCTCTTGTCTTGGTTTTGTTTAGTTACATTTTTTTTGTGGTGGACATTGCTTCTGGGAATGACTTAACGCTTGAAGTTAGGGGGCATTTTACGCAGTCTTCTTCTTTGCTTGTGTTGTTGCGAACGCCGGTTCAAGTTGATCTAAATAAAGGAGGTATTGCTGAAGAAGTGTTGATAGGTGATCTTCTGGCTGGAAAATTCAAGAATGAGCCTCCTCATATTGATGAAGAAACAAGAAAAGTTGTTTTGGATGTGCTTGCGAAAATGCCAAAGCCTGTGACGAAGGGTGAGTCTGGGTGGAATCTTGAGGCGAAGAGTGCTGCTGAAGAAGTGTTGAAATCTGAGACTGTTATAGTTACCTTGAATAGGGGAGAGCGTCGTCTTGTTCAGTCAGTGATGCTTCCTACAAGAGATCCTAGTGCGCCGTTGATCGTGACGTTGTACCTGGCCTGTGAAAAGTGTGAGGGAGGCCTGCTATGAAGAAAGGCGTTGTTTTTTTGTCTGGTTTGGTTGTTGTTACGATTGTGCTGTTGACAGCGTTGGCGTTGGCGATGCTCGAGAATAATGAGCGCAGGAGGGAGCAGCAGGTTGAGGCTGTGGGATATGGCGCGTTGGCGTTGCTAAAAGTGTATGATGAGGCTGAGAAGGCCTTGTTCTTTCTTGACGCTGCCGGGGTGTACGCTGGTGAGAAAGCTGTCGGGGTGTTGGCTGAGAATGGTGGGTATGATAAAAAAAATGAGTGTAAGAGAACGGATGAAGGTGTGGTGATTTGGACGTCTTGTTCTTTTTTTGATCCGAAGAAGAGTTTCGAGAAGGAAATGAATGCTCAGTTGAAGCAGTATCTTGCTGTGTACGAGTCGAGGTATAAGGTGTTTGAGGAGTCGATGGCGTTGAGGAATACGAGAAAGAATCTTGGATTGTTGCCTAGAGAGGTTGGTGATTCGTTGAAAGAGAAATATACATCTTTAGTTAGGGATGCTGAGGTTGAGACAGTGAAAGAAGAGGGGAGTGAGGTGGTTGTGATCTTGAAGCAGGTGGCGTTTCCTGTGGAGTACGCTGCTCGTGGCTCAGTGTATAAAGTAACTCCTGTCATGAAAGTGAAGGGTCCAGATTTTAAGGAGTATGATCTTTTGTATAATGCGCTTGCTGGGTGTTTGCCTCCGCACCAGTTGTCGTTTGAGGAATGTCCTTCTCTTCTTTCGAATAAGTTTCCTGGAATTGTGGTAAAAAAGGAAGGGGATCTTGTGCATGTTCAACTTGGTCGTGTGAGGCTTGCGCTTGATCATAGTCTTGCTCTTCCGCCTCGTGAGGTGTTTCAGAGTGTGTAACAGCAAAATCTTTATGTAGGAGTTGAGGAGAGGCCTAAGCTATGATTCAGCAGAGTTATGAGAGTTTGGTAGTAAGGATCGCTGAGGCTGCGAAGCTTTCTGTAAGCGAGGTTGAGTCGCGTGTGAATGCGAAGTTAGTGGAGTTGCAGGATCTTGTCTCAAAGGCGGGTGCTGCGCATATTGTCGCGAACGAATTGAAGGTGCAGATGTTTGATAATACCCCTCAGGTGATAAAAGTAAGGGATGTTGTTCCAGGGTTGAGTGCGGTCACGCTGACAGGGAGGGTGCTTGCTCTCTTTGAGCCAAGGTCTTTTACTTCCGGTTCGCGCCAAGGAAAGGTGTTGAATATGATTCTTGGTGATGAGACTGGGTCTGTGAAGCTGGTCGTCTGGGATGAGAGGCTGATTGAGGAACTGGGAAAAATAAAGGAGGATGATATTCTTAAAATAAAAAATGCGTATGCGAAGCTGAACAACGGCTTCAAGGAAGTGCATCTTGGAAATAGGGGTCAGGTGGTGATTAATCCTGAGAATGAGACTGTGAGTGCTGTTGTTGTTGGAATGCCTGTTAGCGTGAGGAAGAAGATAAAGGAATTGGTGGAGAATGAGGTTGTAGAGGTGGTTGCAACAGTTGTTCAGGTGTTTGAGCCGCGGTTTTACAGCGCGTGTCCGGTATGCAACAAGAAGGTGTTGCCGGCAGGATCTGAGTTTTCGTGTCAGGAGCACGGGGTCGTTGTTGCGAAGAATGTTCCGATTGTGAACGCATTTGTTGATGATGGGACTGGAAATGTTCGTGTAGTGTGTTTTCGTGAGCATGCGGAGAGGTTGCTTGGAAGTCTTGAGAAGCCTTTTGCTGAGGTGCAGCGTGAGGTTGCTGGAAAGCAGGTGGTGTTGCGTGGAAAGCTGGTGAGGAATTCCATGGTTGATCGTGTGGAGTTTATTGTTTCTCGTGTTGAGGATGCTGATCCTGGACGGTTGATTGCTGAGATGGAAAGTTAGGATGATGTTTAAGACGCATCTGGCGTTAGGGCTGTTTGCTTCTCTCTTGGTTGTAAATTTTCTCTCTCTAGAGCATCCGCTTGTCTTTGTGCTGCTTGCAACATTATTGAGTGGTCTTCCGGATATGGATACGGAAAAGAGTGTGTACGGCAGGAAGTTGTGGCCTTTTTCGTGGATGATTCGCTTTGTTTTTGGTCATCGGGGTTTTTTTCATTCTTTGTTCCCTCCTTTAATAGGGTATTTGGTATTGGCTTATTTTGGATGGTCTTTTTTAGGAGGAGCGCTTCTTGTGGGGTATAGCGCGCATTTGGTTGGTGACGCGTTGACGATGGAGGGCATTGCGTTTTTGTATCCTTTTTCTAAATTCAGAATTTCAGGGTTTCTAATAACTGGCGGTTTTGCTGAGAGGATGGTGTTCGTGTTTTTGGTTGCTGTTGATCTTGTTCTTGGTGGAAAGTGGATGATGAGTATGGCTTATCTGCTTTGAGCGTTAGTCAAACTCCAGAGGGTTTGACTATGATCAGAGATGAGGCTCAGTAGAAAGTTCAATTATTTTAAAGGGATTGATTTTATTGGAAAAAAACCTTCAGAGAGTTTTTCAGAGCAGAACGTATGGAATTTTACGAAGTTCGATTTTTCCAGCTCTGAACTGCGGTTCGAGGGAAAATCCTCACGAGGAAATCGAGGGAAAAATCGAATTTAGGAGAACGAGTGCAACGAAGCGAACCATAAAATTCCTATTAGGCGAGGTTTGCGAAGCAAAAGCGCAGCGTCCCAGAAGGAGTCTTTTTCCGCTCAGGCTAATTGCCAGACGTAGTTTTGAAGAGTTAATTTGCAATAAGATAACTGTAACGCAGACCAAAGTTTAGGAGAATAGGGGGCAAATTAGTTTTAAGAAAGTATTTAAATTGAAGGTTGTTTTTAATAGTTAAAATGGTAGATGAACCGCAAAAAGGGCTGATTTTCTTTCAAGGAAAGCAGATTAGGCGAACTTGGTTTAATGAGGAATGGTGGTTCTCAGTAGTTGATATAGTTGGTGCTTTAACACAAACAGATAGAGCCAGAAAGTATTGGTCTGATCTAAAAACAAAGCTTCAAGAGGAAGGCTTTGAAGTGTCCGAAAAAATCGGACAGTTGAAATTGATGGCAGAAGATGGTAAATTAAGGCTTACAGACTGCGCCACTACTAAAAATATGTTCCGGATTGTTCAATCTATTCCCTCCCCTAAAGCAGAACCGTTTAAGCAATGGCTGGCTCAAGTTGGCTATGATCGGGTTCAAGAAATTCAAAACCCTGAATTAGCCCAGAAACGCATGAAAGAACTCTACAAAGCCAAAGGTTACTCTGAAGATTGGGTAGAAAAGAGAGTCCGGGGCATTGCCATAAGAGATGAACTGACAGATGAATGGGACAAAAGAGGAGTAAAAACAGAGAAAGAATACGCTATTTTAACCGCAGAAATTTCGAAAGCGACTTTTGGCATGACGCCGAGCGAATACAAGCAATTTAAAGGGCTGAAACGAGAGAACTTGCGAGATCACATGAACGATCTGGAACTCATTTTTTCAATGTTGGGAGAAAGAGTCTCTACCGAAATTACCAGAGAAGAAGACGCACAAGGGTATCCACAAGTTGAAGATGCTGCCAAAAGGGGCGGAAGAGTGGCGGGTAATGCGAGAAAGGAAACTGAAAAAGAGTTAGGTCGCCCAATTGTAACCAGTAAGAACTTTTTATCTGAACCGGAAAAGAGGAAAAAGAAACAGATTGAGGATAAAAATAAACAGGAAAATTAGACATAACGATGTTAGTAGAGTTTTTTCGTAGAAAAAACCGAGCCAGAATGCAATGTCCCGAAGACGAAGTCGTAGTGCTGGCGAAGAGTAAGTTTGTGTGCCGTTTAATTATTCTTGAGAATTTTTGAGAACATCATTTTGTCTTCTTAGTAGCTCATAACAAATTTGCATCCCGCATTCGTAATAAGATCTTGCTTCTTCACTTGGAGCCTTTTGCATTCCAAGACTAAGAATGCGGTAAATTTGAGGATTTTCTTTTTGTATTCTACGAGTTACAGAAGGGTCATTTTCAACAGAACTAATATCATAATTTCTCAAAAATTCCATAAATGTTTCTTCAGTAACTTTCGGCAAACCTTCAAGTGTTCTTGTCATAAAAATAGGTTTGCAGAACTAATTTTTAAAGATTTGTATACTGAAGGCACACAAGGAAGTGAACCCTTATTATTGAACAGGTGGTTAAGTTCTTATTGCTTGTATTAAATTGTTTTGTTCATACTATTCAGGAGGAACATATCCGATTGCTGAATGCAATCGTTTTTTTGTCACAACCTCCTAAAGAGGTTGTTGCTCAGTCTTAGGCAGAGCCCAGAGATGACAAAGATTTAAATATAAGTAATCAAATAAAAAATATAAGCTGAAAAGGACATTTCGGTTGCTCTGAAAAGAGTGTGTCCATACAAGCCTCTGTCAGGTCTCTGCTATTAATATGGTGGCTGGACTATAACTCCCCATACGAAATCTGCACCTGTTAAGCTTCCTTATGGCGCGAAAGAGATAACCTCTAAAGCACATCGATAGGTTAAGTTAGTTCGATTGGTGTTTGAGGCACTTTTTCACCGAGTCCAGATGTCAGTTTTATATTCACAGGCGCAAGAATGGTTAAGAGAAAAAAACAAGTGTCAAAAAAATCTAAAGTAAAGGGCAGAAAGCCCAGCAATAAAAGTAAAGATTCTAAAGTCAAGAAGCTGATTAAACTTGCAAAAAAGAAGAAATCCAAAAAGAAGAAAAGGTAGTCAAAAGCATTTTTATTTGACTAGTTCTAAATTAAAAAAACTCGCAAACTTGCTTTAAATTTTAAGATTGATTTTCGGAGACCAATATTTACCAATCCTGAACAGAAAATACAAAATTTTATAAATTATTTTATTAAGAACTTTCCAACTTGTTTCTTCGCTTTTTCACGCTTCTTCTGATGCTCTTTTAAAGATGAGTCTAAGCCGGAAATTTTACGGGTTTTTTAGGTAATAATTTTTAAATTAAAAGAGTGTTACTTGTAAATGATCCAAAATATAGTAAAACTTCAACTTAGAGACAAAAAAGATCATTATGCCGTTACATTCTACAAAGAAATTAGAAACCGATTAGGAATAACATCAAAAAGTATTTTATTACTTAAAATTCGTGAACAGATACTAATCAGAATACCTAATGTTGATTTTGCAGTCACAATTCCAAAAAAAATTATTGTTGACTCGACTTCGCTTATTGAAATAGAGGTAATTAAAATTTATAATCAAGAAGAGTGCCTTAAAAGAGACAATCTTGATATAGACGGCGAGGATGTTCAACTCAATGCCCTTATTCCTACAAAAACAGTTTATGGTAAGAACATATTCGTTTTAGATTTTAAGGGTAAACAATATGTTTGGTATTCTGTTGGTGGAGGGGTTAAACCAATACTTATAAATAAAAACGTAAATTTGATAGAATTAGCAGAACTTATAGGATTCTTTTTTGGTGATGGCAGCACTTCTCAAAGCATAAGAAGCTTTAGATTAACTAACGCCGAACCCTCTACTTTGATACATTGTTTGAATATTTTAGAAAGGATAGGTATTTCTAGGAATTTATTTAAAGCTCAGATTATTTATAGTTCGAATACTGAAATTAATCAACAGATAAAAGAGAAATGCATAGATTATTGGATTAGAATCCTAAACTTAAATAGAAATCAAATTATATCTGTTAGTAGAAGCAAAGCAAAAACACGATCTTTAGAATATGGATCGGCAAGAATTTTTTTCGATAATAGCACATTTTTAGAGATAATGCTTCATGGAGTTCTTAAAAAATTCATAGAGATATTACTTTCCGCATCCAATTCTTCTGAAAGAAATATTCTCATTGGTTTTATGAGAGGGCTTGCTGCTGCGGAAGGGTATGTTGGCTTGACTAAACTCAATTCACTTAGTAAACTAAGCTTATCATTTGACCCCCATAGCACTGAACTCTATTTTTATAGAATACTTTTAAAAAACTTAGGAGTAGAACCCGCTAAAGTTAGAGGCAATCAACTTTATATCTATCGCATTTCTAACTTTAAGATATTTAATGAAATAAACCTTTTTAAGTTTCATGACACAAAAAAAGAAAAATTCAAACTAGGGTACAAAAATCATAGGTATAGCCCTTAAAATTCATTTTTCAAGATGGCCTTATTGAGATCTGACTTTTTAATAGTATTAACCTTCTTTTGAAACTTGCTAGTAAGTTCAATTAATCTATCAGAAAGCATCTTTTTGACTTCTCCACTCAAGATATTACCCTTCTTGTAATCCCCAAAAAGATCCTCAGATTCCTTTTTACTAAGAAAAAATTTGGATAAATACTGACAAGCAATATCAATTTCTGGGTTCCCTCCAAGTCTTTTATGCTCCTCAACAGATTTTTGCCCTCCACTAAATGCACTTCCCACTTTTTTGCTTATCAACTTTGCATCATCTTTTAGAAATATCCCATTATTTCTCGATTTAGACATCTTTTCTCCATCAAGACCTGGTAAAAAAGAAGTATGCAAAATAGAAGGCTTGCTATACCCAAAAAGAGGGGCGACATCCCTACAAATACGGATATGTGGATCTTCATCAGGACCAATTATTACAAGCACGTTTTTTATATCAAATTTTTCCTGTGGAAATAGAATATGGGCTGATTGTACCGAAGGATAAAAATATAGTCCGATATTTTCTTCATTCTTATAACCATACGTTGCCTTAATTTCAGATAAGTTGATCTTTTTACAAAGTTTTATAGCTAAATTGTAGATATTTGTATACACCTGATCGATAATAAAATATGTCTTCTTAGGATCAAACCCATACGCAAGCAATTCTTTTGCTAATTCTAAAGAATAGTTTAGTGCCTGCTCTTGATTTTTTACTTTTCCAGCAACATAACTCTCGTCATCAGAAATAGGAATAAAAACAGGAATTCCAAATTCCCTTTGGAAATAGAGGTTTGTATCAAAAACAACTTTATGGCCTAAATGAATCGTTCCAGAAGCATTAAATCCTGATACAATCGCACACTTTTCTCCTTTTTTTAAGGCATCTAAAAATTTATCAAAATCTCTATGTGAATAGATTAGTTTGTTCTTAAAAGTATAGAATTCTGGCACTTCTTTTAGAGTGGTTATACTGATAGCTCCAAACTCTTTAACAAGTCTTTCATTACTTTCCAATAAAGATGTTACCATTCTTCTCTTCGAGAAAGCGTTCCTTTTAAACTTAACGCTCCACAAACTTAATAAAGATCGCATCAACGAAAAACATAATGAAACATGATCTCGGAATTACTCTTGTTTTGTTAGCTCTTTTTCTTTCCGCGCACCTCGTTGGCCTCCTTATCGTCAGGCACTACCTTCCAGAAGAACAACAACTTCCCTTAAACATCCAAAAACCACAACTCGAAGAACAAACCTCTTACTTACCTATCTTTCTCGCAATCCTCCTCGCGTCATTGCTCGCCTTGCTCCTCATCAAATTCCAAGCCCTAGGCTTATGGAAGCTCTGGTTCTTCCTCTCAGTCATTTTTACTCTCACTATCGCCTTCGCATCATTCCTCCCCCAACTCCTCGCACTCGGTTTCGCACTCATCCTCGCCTTCTTCAAGATCATCAAACCAAACCTCATCATCCATAATTTCACAGAAATCTTCATCTACGGAGGATTGGCGGCGCTCTTCGTCCCAGTCTTAAACTTATTCTCAGTCATTCTCCTCTTAGCATTGATCTCACTCTACGACATGATCGCAGTCTGGAAAACCAAGCACATGATCTCCCTAGCGAAATTCCAATCCCAGTCAAAAATCTTCGCAGGGTTGTACTTGCCCTATGAAAAAAAGAAGTATATTACTCCTTTAAAAATTACCCCAACAACAACCTACAAAGAAACAAGATACATAGAAAAACAAGCCATCCTTGGAGGGGGGGACATTGGGTTTCCTCTTTTATTTTCAGGCGTCATCCTCAAATATTACGGCCTTATCCCAGCAATAACAGTGTCAGTTGTAACCACCTTCAGTCTCTTCGTCCTCTTCACTCTCGCAGAAAAACAAAAATTCTACCCAGCCATGCCTTTCTTAACTGCCGGATGCCTCCTAGGGTATGGTATTACTTACCTCCTTTATTTGTGATAACAAAATTTTTCTTCCGGAAACTTTCTCTGACTAGAATATTTTAATAAAAAAATTTCAAAATACCCTTATATAGAAGACCACATATACAAACTAATCACCTGATTCTCGCAATCCTCGGGGCGAAGCAGACGCGGCGGCGCAGTCGGCTGCCTCACACACGTCAGGGTCGCCGGGCCAGGAGCGCTCGCATCCCGCTGGCTCAAAAACGCAGACCTTGTATACACCGCGCGAGAAACAATTTCCGGACTTCCAAAAAAAATATTAAAACCTGTTTCAGTGTTCACGCTATCCGGCGCAAAATAAATACAATCATTCGTCCCAGACGTACACACCTTAAACGCGAACTTCCACACAGAAAAAGGAGGCAACGTTTCTCCAATTACTCTTCTCAATTTTTCTCTTCCTTGCACATCACGCCGCACCAGCACATCCTCGCGAAAGGCAGGATCATTCTGCACCCGCTTCAAAACCGCCTTCAGCGTGTTATCAAGCTCTGGAGGAACCTCGCCAGTAGATTTCGGCGCCTTCGGAAGAATCGTCACCAAGTACCCAAACACAAGCACAATCGCGATAATCGCCTCCAAGATCCTAATAAACCCTTTTTTGCTAATTACCATACCGAAATCTTCACCACCACCGGTACCTTTACCGCCTCCTCAGTCAATATAAAACTACTGAACTGGCGCACGTCCACGCGGGCCTCAAGCGGAACAGGAACATCAGGAAAACCATAATTAATAAACGGATTCACATCAGCCTCAGACGTGCGCACCTCAATCTTAAAATCTTTCACAGGAGGAACCCCAAACACCCGCTTCACGCAGTCATAGCCCTGAAGATTCTGCGGAGGCCCACACTCAGTTGTAAAACGCGTCTCAGCAGTTCTTAGCGACAAGAGCCGCTGCAAATGCAACCCATCCACCACCTCAGGGGCGCCAAGCGTGTAACGAACACGGCAATCATGCTCAGGATAAAACTGCAAGGGAAGCGCTGCACAATCAGCAGGATAAGTAAATGTCACAGGAGGATTTTGAGGCGGACACCTCGTAAGAAAATCCTCTCGAAGAATACACGCGCGCCTGCTTCCAGAAGCGCGATTAAGCTGCGTGAGAGGAGCCTGCACAAGAGGATCTTGGCTGTACACTACCAAATACTTCCTCCGCGTCAACGCGGAGCTAAACGCCGTATTCACTCTCAACACAGGATTCCCATTTTCAAGACCAAACCTCAACCTCCGCTCACCAGAATCATCTCTATCGCGGCCACTTCGCCTATCCACATCTCTCCGCGCGGTCTCGCTGTCAGAATCGCCGCTCACCCTCTCTCTACCAGTAGGCCGCTCAGGAGCCTCAGCATCAGCATCCCTCACTTCATTTTCCACAGAACCAGGGAGGGGATTTTCAGTCGAGGTCACATAAAAAAACATCACCCGACGACGCAGCTCAGTTGGAGCTGAAGGCAGCCCTGTAAAGGGAGGAAAAGGCGCACAATCAAACCTTCTCGTCAGAGCATTCCGCTGGCACTCACCCACAAACTCAAACACATTTTGGTCGCCACGATACTGAGTTGAATCTTCAGTGACAGAAGCCCTTCCTGTTCCAGGAGCCTGATACCTCAACAACTCTGTAAACAACGGCTGCTTTGTCACCTTCCATGTCAACTTCTCCTCAATACTCCTCTGCACCACATCTAACACAATCTTATGATCAACAGCAGGAGTAACGCCTGGCTTAAACACCACTAATATTAAACCCAAGTACACCAAGAACAACCCAATCGCGAGAATCCAATCCACCTCACCACCAATACCTTTCTTATTCATCTCGCCCACTGCCTCCTCACCAAGAGAGCAACAGCAACAGCCGTGCCTGTCGTCACCGCGCTGCTTCCCGCGCCCAACAAGCCACTAATCGTCGTCATTAACAAATATCCGCCAAGAATCATTATCACCGCGTGCTTCACCCCGGCAGTAAACGAACCCTCACTAAACTTCCCCAACATCAGCCCCGCAAACAAGCCCTGCACCACAATCGTGCCAAGAAACACAGAAGTAAGATCAGTCTTCTCCCCGGCGCCAGATCCAGCAAAGGATGCGGAAAGCCCGGCAACAACCTCCCCGCTAATCTCACTCAACTTCGGAATTAAGTACACCTGCATCACAATCATAATTCCAATAAACACAAAAAAAATGATATACCCTTGAATCATCTGCCCATACGCCTGCGACTTCTGCTCATCTTTCAACTTCTTAATCTCCAACACGGACCCAGACACAGCCCCAAGCACCGCAGCAAGATCACCCCCAGACTTCTCAGCCTGAATCACAATGCCCACAGAACGGCGAATCACCACATTCTTCGTATCCTTCGCGAAAATCGTCAACGCGTCATTCAAAGGATAGCCCCACTCAATCTGGTTCGCGAGCTTCTCGATATACGGCGTCAACGCGCCATAATTCGCGCCAGCCTGACGCACTTGTATTATCGCCTGAGGAATCGACACCCCAGAGCGAACAATCTCACCAAGATTTCTCACAAACTCCAAAAACTTCGTCTCCAACTCCTTCTGACGCTTCTTCTCAGCCAAAAAATCCTGAAAAAACGGCAATGTCCCAAAAAAAATACCAACCACAAAAATAGGAGCAAAAAACCACTTCTTCGGACCAATCATTCCAGGAGCAAAGCTAAACAAAAAAACAAAATCAGTGAGCACAATCGCAAGAGCGACGCCGATTCCAAGATAATGTTTTGCTTTTAACTCGAGCCGCATCAATACTCACCAGCCTGCGTTTTCAAGAAAAACATGAAACCCGCGTTCAACAACGGCAACCCAATCCACACACCCAACGTCGCAAGCAGTTTCACAGAAATTCCCGCAACTTGGCCTCCAATTGTGTTGATAATAGCCAAGGTCACGATCAACAACAACGGAGAAGCAATCAAAATGGATGTGTACACCTCAGAATACGTTCCCAACGCGTCAACCTGCTTTTTTCTCTCCAAACGATACGAAACCAACGCGTCCTCGGACTTCTCATTCAAATACTGCTTCAAATCACCACCAGCCTCAACAGTGGACACCATCCCATTCAACAACTCCTTCAACTCCTCGCTTGGCGTCGTCGCGGCAACATTCCGCAACGCAGTCGAAAGGTTGTAGCCAAACACATTCACAAAATTCAACACCTTCTTAATCTCCTTTTTCAATTCGGGATACTCCTCAGACTCAGCCAACAACTCAAAGATACTAATCGGAGCAGCGCCAGAGCCAGCGACCGCGCTCATATGCACCAACGCGAACGGCAAATCCCTCTTAATCTTCTTCTGCCTGTCACCAGCCAAACTCTGTGGATAAAAATAAAACGCGAGAGGGGTCATTAACGCAACCAACAACGCGAACAAAATAACAAGCGCAACATGCACCTTAAACGCGATATTCACCACAAAAAAAAACAGCAAAAACACGGGAAACGCGATGGCGCCAAACAACAAGATCATCGCAACATAACTGCGCGAAAGCACAGCCATGTCTACCCTTAAAAAAGCGTCAAACATCGGCTGAAATATCTTAGGATACTTTCTGATCAAACGATCAGCCTTCTCTTTCATGTACCTGTTCGCAACCACGGCAACAGCATTCGGCTGGTACAATGAAAAGTCTGGAGTTTTCACCTCTACTATCTTTTTTTTCCTCTTTAATTTTTCCCCCTTCACAAACCCCTCCAACTCCTCATACTTCACCTTCAACTCCTTGATGAACGCATCTTTCTCTTTTTTTGACAAGCGCTGGAACTTCCTCGAAGCAAGATCAGGAGCAAGAATCGTCACCGTTTCCCGCCTTTTCTCAGGAAGAGGAATACGCTCTCGCGCCAACGGCCTCGGAACATCCAATGATGGAGAAATCTTCGGACTCGGAACCTTCATCGTCGGCATCCTCTCCCTTAAACCATCATCACCAACAGCGTCGTATACAGTGGATGCATGCTCGCTAATCCTCTCAAACAACGCTTTTATTTTTTCATTTATCTCTGCCTTTGCTTGTGGATTCTTCTGGGTGAGCTCACGATACTTTTTGATTGTGTCAACACACTGCACAATCGCAAGAGCAGCCTCAGCCAGCATTTTTCTCCCGCTCCACTTCCTTCTTCAGACCAGTCAACAAAAACAACACATGACTCTTCAGTAGTTTTATCTCAGCATCAATCTTCGGATCGTTCTGATCACGCTTTCCAAGAAGATTTTCATATTTTCTCACGACCTCAGCCAACACCTCAGCGTTATACTTCAACAAGTTCAAGCTCATCTTCCAAGACCAAACCTCTTCACCACGCTCTCAGGAGCCTTGTAATACTCATGAATAATGCGCTGCACTTCCTTATAGTTTGTAATACCCTTACGCAGCAGCGCCTTCAACAAGGCAGCGCGCATCTTAAACTCAGCCAAGACCTGGTCTTTTGTCAAGCCATAATGCACAGAAATCGTCTCAAACACCTTGCTGTTCTGATTAAACGCAAATGAGTCGCTCGCGGGATTCCATCTAAACATCGTGTTAATCTTCTCCACATCCACCTTCTCCTTAATCTCAAGAATCTCGTCAACGCTCGCGACCTTCCTCACTTCCTTTCCCTTAATCTTACTCTGCTGCATCACCACGACAGCAGCCATCGTTTCAATCAACGAGCCAGAAAGCTCAATCGGAGGTGTTGTCAACCTCCTGACAAGTGTGGATACAGACTCCGCGTGCATCGTCGCGATGCTTGGGTGGCCGCTCGCCATAGCTTGAAATAAAATAAAAGCCTCCTTTCCTCTCACTTCTCCCACAATAATATAATCCGGACGCTGCCTAAAGCTCGCCCTCAGCAAGTCAAACAACGAAACCTCACCGTACTTCACCCCAACAAGATTTGTCAACCCTACACCGGCGCGCGCCACAGAGGGAAGCCAATTCTCATGCTCCAACTGCAGCTCTTTCGTGTCTTCAATCGTAACTACCCTTGCCTGAGGAGGAATGAAAAACGCGATCGCGTTCAAAAACGAGGTTTTTCCAGTACCAGTCCCCCCAATCACCATGAAGCTGTTCTCATACTCTATCAGCATCCAAAGATACGCCAAAATCTCAGCGGACACTGTCCCTTTCTGTATCAATTGGATTGGACTCCATGGGGTTTTGAAAAAGCGCCTCACAGTAAAAGTAGGCCCCTTAGAAGTAATATCTATTGTGTACGTGGCGTTGACTCTGTCGCCCCCAGGCAAACTCCCATCCAGCAAGGGCTCTGCGTAACTCACATACTTCCCACACTTCTGCGCCAACTTCTCCACAAACCCGGCAAGCTTGTGAATGTCATTGTAGATTAAATTCGTCCTGATGTTCCTGTACTTCCTGTGCACAAGATACACTGGAGAATTCACGCCGTTACACTCAACATCCTCAATAAAGTAATCGTTCATCATCGGCTCCAACTCGTTCAACCCGACAAAGTCTCGATAAATATAATACATAATCTTCAGATAAGAATCCATGCTGAGATCAATCGCAAGCTCTGTCAGCAAAATTTTCATATTCTTCTCAAGGTATAACAAAACAGTGTCACGATTGTTTGTGCTAATATAACTCAGGTTAATCAACTCACGAATCCCCTCCTCCAATACCTTCAAAATATCCTTCTCCTTCTCGGACAAGACAGGCTCCTCAACATCATACACCAACTCTGTGTTCGCAGCGTCCCAATGAACATGCGCAAACGTGTATGGAGGAATCAAGGGATACTTTATATCGAGCTTTGTCGGATCAGCAACATCAGGAAGCGTAGGAATCCCAACATTCACATCAATCTTAAACAAGGGCTCATCCTTTCCAACAACAGGCCTCGGAACGCTCTGCGTTTGACCCTTGTCGCTCTTGTCAGGCTGAAACTTCTTTTTTTTAAAAACAACCACGAGAATCATGACAACTAGAACAAGAAGAACGATACTTCCCACAAGAATCATCAAGGTTGTTGCATCAAGACCAAAGACAGCCATCCTTCCTCTTTTTCCTCACTTAAAAATCGCCAAGTCTTTATATAAACATTTCGGAAGAATATGCGCCCTTGCGACATCAACGACAAACGCGCGCAACACTTATAAACGACACAAACTTTTATGATGCAACCTCAATGAAACAATCGAAGAGCGAGGCCCATTCCCTGTTCTTTTTGTTCTTTGAGGCAATGAAAAAAAACGCGAAAGCAAGAGGAAAAAATTATGACAAACAAACCCATAAAAAGTTATAGAGCAGGAAACCTCCAGGCAGCAATCTGGTTTAATGAACGGCAGGTGAAAGACGCGATCGTCGGCTTCAAAACCGCAAGCCTCCGCCGCTCCTGGAAAGACAAGGACAAGGATATTTGGAGAGAAGAAACACTCAACTTGAGAAAACAGGATCTGCCAAAACTCGCAGTACTCCTCGCCAAACTCCAAGAAGACTTGTTTCTCAATGAGGAGGAGGAAGACAATGAATAAAGAAAGTTCCATCCAAGACCTTCCAGGAGTCGGACCAGCAACCGCAGAAAAACTCAAAGAAGCAGGATTCGACACCTTACTAAGCTTAGCTGTCGCCTCGCCAGGAGAACTTGTCGAAGCAGGGGGCCTCACGGAAGCAACAGCACGAAAAGTCATCCAAGCAGCAAGAAAATCCATGAACATGGGCTTTGAATCCGGAGAAGAGCTGTTAGAAAAGAGGAAGAACATCCTCAGAATTACCCTCGGATCAAAAGCGTTTGATGACTTGTTAGGCGGAGGATTTGAATCTGGAGGCATCACGGAGTGCTTTGGAGAATACGGCACGAGCAAGACACAAATCGGACACCAACTCGCGGTAAACGTGCAGCTGCCAAAAGAGCAAGGAGGCGCAGAAGGAATCTGTGTCTATATTGACAGCGAAGGCGCTTTCAGACCAGAAAGAATAAAACAAATGGCACAAGCGAAAGGCATCGATCCTCTCCACGCTTTGAGAAACATCAAAGTGGCAAGAGCGTTCAACAGCGACCATCAAATGCTGCTGGCTGAAAAGGTAGAAGACCTCATCAAGAACGACGGCCTTCCTGTCAGACTGTTAGTTGTTGACTCCTTGATGTCGCATTTTAGGGCGGACTTTTCTGGGAGGGGGATGCTGGCAGACAGGCAACAAAAAGTCAACAAACACATGCATACTTTGATGAGAATTGCGAACGCGTATAATATTGTCGTGTACGTGACGAACCAAGTGATGGCAAAGCCAGACACATTTTTTGGGGACCCAACCGCGGCAATCGGGGGCCACATCGTCGGGCACAACAGTCAAACACGGCTTTACCTAAGAAAAGGAAAGAAAGGAACAAGGGTCGCAAAACTTATTGACAGCCCTCACCTTCCAGATGGAGAAGCAGTGTTCAACGTGGAGGAAGGAGGGATTGTTGACGTGTAAACGTCACCATTTTTCTTTTTTATTTTGGATGGATTTTTGAAAGAAAGGTTTTTATAGAGCTGGGATAAAATCAGGGTATGATTTCAAGAAGGTCTTTCTTAAAAGGGGCTGCTGCTTTTGCAGCTGGTCTTTCTGCTCGTTCTGCATTTGCGTCTAAAGAAGAGAAAACGCCCTTTGTTAAGGCTTTAGAGTCTCATCCTGAAAATATTCCTAAACTTAGAACATTGATGGGCGCAGAGTTGGATAAAATGGAGAATTTTCTTTCAGAAATAGGTGGTCCGGATAAAGGGAAAAGAATTGTTATGGTAAGAGAGATTAGTGAGTTGTATATTCGATTAAAAATTTTAGAAAGAAGATATAAATCTAATGCTGTAACTGATAAACAAGTTTATTGTGAGGACGTTTATTTTGTAAACAAATGGTCTTCACTATTAGGGCCGTTCGGAGAAGGTTATTTCATGCGCCTATTCGGTAAGAAAGGGTTTAAAGAGCTCGTTGTGAGAGTAATCAACGTAGAAAAAAGGTTATCAATCATGGGGGAAACGTATAAATTTAATTGTGGGGAGAAGGGTGAGCCTCTTTCTTAAAGTAGTCTTACCATTTTTTATTTTCTATTTTAAAAAAATATCCAATTCTTTTAATGATTAAGTGAAAGAAAAAACTCACAACAAGCGCCAAGAAAAAAACAGGAACCGTAACGTTGTAAAGAGGAAGAAGGAAGATCATCACGCCAACAGGGCCAACAAACTGGTCAAGAGGAACCAAGCTTTGCCCTGGACTCACATTAATCCTTCGCTTGATAAAACTTCCAACTGCGTCCCCAACAATCGCCCCCAACCCTATCAAGAAACCATAGAGAAGAACATTGCTTTTTGTAATTGGAAAGAGCATAAACTGCTGAAAGAAGGAAAATTCAGCGAGAAACAACTGAAGCAGACTTCCAAAAATCCCACCAATGATTCCAAAAATAAGCCCCCTCCACGTCTTGTGATCGCCAAGAACCCTCTTTCCGAACAAAGCCTTATAACTATCCAAAGGATACGCTAATCCCTTAAAATAGTTCTTGACAAGAACAGGAGCCATGTTCGCAAACGCGTATGGAACAAGAAAGTAGATAACTTTGAAAATAATCATGCTTTTTTTCCCGGAAACAGGATTTATATTCTTTTGCAGCGCTCTAGAAAAGTCTGAATATAATTAGGAACTACTCTAACCCGTAAGACTCCAAAAAAGCTTTTATCACCTTATACTCCTCAAGATATTTGTACCCCTTTTCAGTCAAACTATATCTCTTCTTGTTCTTTATCATTGTTGCTCTCATAAAGTCACGCTCAATCAACTCCTTTAAGTATTCAGTCAACATCTGATGCGATAAGTTCGATTTGTACAAAATATGCGTCGGCTTCACTTCACCCCGGCTTCTCACCGTCTCAAGAACCGAATGAATAATCTCAAGCCTGTCCCTCTTCTTTGTCATGGTCTCCTCACAAGCGTGTAGTTCCAGAAAATCAAGCCAAACCCAGACAAGTGAAGCATGCTCCCGAGAATATAGAACAATGGAGAGTAAGGAATAAAAAGAAGCCCGATCCACCCAAGCGTCAAAATAAAGAACGCAACGGCAATTATCAACGTCATCTTCTCCTTTTTGTGCGAATAATTATCCACAAAGTGCCACGTGAGCAGCGCGAGATAAATCGTAGAAAGAAGGAAGAACGCATACATCACATTCTTACTCAACAACAGCATTACCCCTGACACGATCAACAGCAGCGCGAGAATCTTCGGCTCCCGCGTTTTCAACGTCACATACACCAACAATGCCAGCCCTACTGTCATCAAAACAAGATGCAGACCTATTCCAAGATGACTTAAGACGTTCAGGCTCTGCAACTGCAAATTGTCACAAATCCCATTCTTCGCCCTCACATACACAAACAGGTTGAGGATCGCCTGCGTCAAATAAGAAAGCGCAATCAACAAGAAACCAACACCAAACAACCTCACATTTTTTGAATAAGTTTTCAGATAAATACTCAACGAAAACCCAGCAATAAGAAGAGACGCCAACATGAAGAGAAAACTAAAAAGAACGCTATATCCTAAAAACCAAGGAGGCGAAAGGCACGCGTAATAGACAACCATCTCTTCATTTTTTGAGATTGGTTTAAAAACTTTATGAAAGACTCATCTTGAGGCAGCCTTAACAGGATATATAAACTCGCTCTTGCAAATCCTCTCTGGAGATGGAAGAAATGATCCTTGAAGAAAAAGAATCCTTTGAGAAAAAAAAGTGGGGTCCTGAAGGAGATGCGTTCGAAGAAGCCCTTCCCTTCATTGGCGAAGGGGGGTATGAAGAGATCGTGCTCGAAGTGGACGCGAAAAAGAAAACCCTGATCATCAAACGCGGAGGCCTCATCACTATTCTCGGCCTCTCAGGACCAATGACCGTGAACCTCACCAAGATGCTTGAAGACCCCTCACTCGGCACGAGAAAAATCATTTCACAATAGCATTAACAATACGCTCGATCATTTCAAGGCTTCCTTCATTCTCCCACCTTTGAAGCCCCGCGTAAGCATTTGCGTCACATCTTCTCATAAACTCAACAAGATTCCCAAGCGTCAAATCCTCATAACATTCACCAAGGTTGCGCTGCTTAATATAGATGCCGTTCAAAACCTGCTCAAAATGCCTTTTAATCGGAACAACAAGCAATGGTTTCTGAAGATACAACGCCTCACTCAACAAGGTAAAGCCGCCGTTCGCGATCACAGCCTTCGCGCCAGCCAAATCATTGAAGAAGCCCTTTCCATCATCAAACTTCCTGAACTCAAGATTTTTTTCCTTCTTATTCAAGTCAAACCCATAAATCACAAAACGATGATTAACTTTTTTGAGCAATTTCAAAAGCCCTTTGTATGTCGCCGTAGACTGATACACAAAAATATACTCTCCCCTCGCCTGGCTCAAATGAACAATCTCCTCGCGCAAGAGCGGAGGAATCAGCGTCGCATTCGCTTTCCTCCTCAACCTCAAACCGGGAAACGCGACAACAATATTGTGAGCAGCTTTCCTCGTCGCAAGCGTCACCACCAGCAACGCCTTCACATAATTCAGCACGTACTTTTTTGGAAAGGAGTATTCTCCATAAAGAAGAAAGTGCTGGTTGTCTATTGTGATTAGAGGAATCTTCTTTAAACGAGCAAGATGCATTGCATACGTTTCCATGTCAGAAATAACAAGATCCGGCTTAAACGCATCAATCTTCTTTCGCGTTGTTTCAAGCATACCTGCTGTTCCTGGATTCAGCTTGAGAAGATTCTTGAAAAAAGTTTTAAGATTAAGAAGAGTATTATCCTTGAACACAAACTCAAACCCCTCAACCCGCAACATCTTAGGATAATACTCCCTCAGATAATTATAAGCGTGATGACTGCCCATCACCATCACCTCATGATTCTTCCTGAGCAAGTCTATAACAACCCTGCTTCTGATCGCGTGCCCGACACCGATACCGCACACCGCATAGAGTATTTTAGCCATGATCCTACAAACGAACGAGAAAAGACAGTCATTACTCCCTTCAGATGCAAAACCTTTATAAATATTGCGCAGATCAGCGCTCTTTATGACAAGAGAAACCTTCTGCTCTTCCTGCAACATCAAAATCACAAACCTTGCAGGATCAGTAAAATTCTTGTGCCCCTCCTGCGGCAACGCTGAAATCGTGAGATGCCCCCACTGCAGAAAAATCACAACAAGCTACACCTGCCCTTCTTGCGAATTCACCGGCCCAAACTAACCATGGCAAATGTCGTCGTCACTTTAAAAATCATGCCAGCATCACCTGAAAGCGACCTAAAAAAAATTCAAGAAGAAGCCAAGCGGATTATTACGAAACAAGGGGGGGAAGTAGGAAGAGAAGAAATTGAAGCTGTCGCTTTCGGCTTGAAAGCAGTAAAACTTATCTTTGTAAGGGACGAAGCAAGAGGCGGAACTGATGAAATCGAGCGCGAGCTTAGCGAACTCGAAAGTGTAGCAAGCGCAGAAGTCATAGATGTGCGGAGAGCCATCGGTTAAGCATGCCTTTTCATATCCGCCTCCTTACTAATTTCAAGAACGCGTTGCTTGTTTTTCCGAAAGGATTATTGTTGAGTGGGGCTGGAAAATGAGAGTTTGGTGTTTAGCGGTTGAAGGTTTTAAGCCTTTAAACAAGGAAGAGTTCGTATATGTGGTGTTAGGCGTAATTTAAGGCAACCTCAGTAGATATTATCATGATGATCATAATCTAAAAGTCTGACTGTTTTATTTTCTTCTTTAATTTCGTAAGTTAAAACAAAAGATTTATCTATGTGCACTCTTCTTGAACCGTACATATCTCCACGTAATGGCTTAAAATGATATGGATTCTCAAGAATTTGCTCAACTTTTTTGTTTATAATCTCTAAATGTTTTTTGTTTTTCTTAGAAAGTTTTGCAAATTTTCTTTCTAGTTCTTCTGATATTTCTAGGTTATATTTCATATTTATAACCCATATCTTTCCGCGAAGTTACTAACTTTTACAAATTTCCCCTTCCTGATTCTATTGAGTTTTTCTAAATATTCTTTCTTAGCTTCTGGTTCTTGTTCTATCATAGATTCCATAAATAGTTCAACCTGCTTACTCATATTTATTCCATTTTCTTTACAAAAACTAGAAAATTTGCTGTATACTTCTTCTCCAACGCTAAATGTTTTCATTACCATTTTGAGCCTCC
>DASRUL010000039.1:0-21991 GCA_035655455.1 Candidatus Nanoarchaeia archaeon
TAATTCCTAACTTCCATTGATTGATAACATATCTCCTTAATTTTGGTGTCCATTGTGTATATTTCATCTTCATTCACCTCTTGAATGTGGACACCAAAATCAACTATGTTATAACTGTGCAATAATTATGACTCAGCATACTTCTGAAATAAAAACAAAGATATTTAAACTAAAATAAGAAGAATTGTTTATGGATTGGCGAACGGTTTTTAGAATAATTATCTATGGATTGTTAGGGTTAACAGGAGCGTATGTTGCTATTTTAAATTTGGGTTTTCTAAGTTTAGCTATTCCAAAGTTGAGTCCCTTTCTAGTCAATTTATCTTCTAAGAATTATGTTTATTTTATTTTTGCAGGCATAGGATTGATTATTGGAGGGTTTATAGGGCATTCATCAAAAAGTGAGAATACTCTAAAGGGTACACTTTTAGGTTTTCTGATTGGAGGATTAATTGGAGCTTTAGTGATTCTAATTCCTTCGTGGTTTAGTCCTCATTTCGATCAGATGGCATTAGTAATAATTCTCACAGCACCTGGAGGGGCGATTATTGGCGCGTTAATTGGTGGAATCTGGGCTTACAAGAAAAATCAGAATAATAGATAGTTTTTTAAAGGTTTTAAATTTCCAGTTTGAAATCGAGTTAAATTAGGGAAGGAAAGATTCCCGCTTACTCCGTAGGGAGTTGAAGAGACAATGGTAACGATATTCGATGCCGACGCAATGAGGTCGATTAATAAGTTGGCGGAATCGTTAAAGGCGAAGATTCAGGAGCCTGAATGGACGAAGGTGGTGAAGACTGGCGCTGGAAAGGAAAGGCCTCCTGTTGCTGGTGATTGGTTTTTTACGAGGGCCGCTTCTGTGTTAAGAACGGTGTATATTCGTGGCCCTGTTGGTGTGCAGACGTTAAGGCTGAAGTATGGCAATAAAAAGAATCGTGGTCATAGGCCTGAGAAGTTTTACAAAGGATCTGGAAAGGTGTTGAGGGTTATTTTGCAGCAGTTGGAAAAGGCGGGGTTGGTGAGGTTTGTGAAGGAGGGGGTGCACAAGGGGCGCGTGATTACGCCGAAGGGAAGGTCTCTTGTGGATAAGTGTGCGGTAAAATGAGCAGCCAGGAAGAAACTGAAAAGTTGAAGGAGCAGGTGCATCTGTTGGAGAGTGCCGCAAGGCAGTGGATGTCTGCTGAGGCATTGTCTCGTTTTGGCGCGGTGAAAGCCGCGTTTCCTGAGAAGGCTGTTCAGGTTGCTGCGATGATAGTGAAGTTGGCTGAGCAGGGTCAGTTGAATGGGAAGGTGTCTGACGCTGAGTTGAAGCAGCTGTTGATGTATATGAGTCAAGAAAGGAGAGAAGTGAAGATTCGGAGGGTGTGATGGCGCGGTACAAACCAAGGGGGAAGAAGTTGCGGTTAGCGAAGAGGTTGCGTCAGACAAAGTGGGCTCCAGTGTGGATTGTTCCAAAGATGCATCGTGGCTTGAAGAGGATTCATCCGAGTAGGTTTACGAGGATTAAGAGGTCTTGGAGAAAGTCGAGGACAAGGGCGTGAGGATGGCTGACGAAAGGATTTTTACGATACCCTTGAGAAAGGAGTGGAACAAGGCTCCTAAGTACAAGAGGGCAAAGAAGGCTGTCAATGCTACGAAAAAGTTTATTGCGCGTCACATGAAGGTTGCTGAGGTGAAGGTGGGAAGCGCTTTGAACAGACAATTGTGGTCTCGGGGTGGAAAGCATCCTCCAAGCAGGATAAAGGTAAAATCTATTGTTGAGGAGGGGAATGCCTGGGTTGAGTTGGTTGATGTTCCGTTTGAGTTGAAGAAGGCTGAAGAAAAAAAGTCGTTGAAAGAGAAACTGTTTGAGAAGAAAGAGGAAAAGAAGGAACAGGAAAAAGTTGAGACTGCTGAAGTAAGGAAGGAGTTGGAAAAAGAGCGGGATATTGAGGCGAAGAAGGAGCATGTTGGTCATGAGAGGATTCCTGAGAAGGAGTTGAAAGAGGAGGAGAAGACAAAGTTGAAGACAGAGAAGATTGTGAAAGAGCACGGGAAGAAGGGTGCTTCTTCTCCGAAGCCATAAGGTGTTCGCAGAAGAATTTTTGGACAGCTTTAAATAAGTTATTCCTGTTCTGGGTATTCATGAAAAACCTTTTGCCTTCTGAAAGAACAGAAAGAAAAATTCTTGTGAAGAAAGAAGCGATCACGGATAAAAAGTATGGAAAGAGCCAAGAAGAAAGGTCTATGCAAGAGCTTTTGCAGAATGGGGTTATTTGTTTGAACAAGCCTGAAGGGCCTAGTTCGCATGAAGTCGCTGATTATGTAAAAAGAATCCTAAACATGGGGAAAGTTGGTCATGGTGGCACGCTCGACCCAAAGGTTACTGGTGTTCTTCCTATCGCATTAAATAAAGCAACAAGGATGATGGAGTATTTATTGAAAGGCGGGAAGGAATATGTGTGTTTGATGCGGATGCATAAGCTTCCTCCGCCGTCAATGATTGAGGAGTCGATGAAAAAGTTTGTTGGTAAGATCATGCAGTTGCCTCCAGTAAGGTCTGCGGTGAAGAGGCAGAGGAGGGAGAGGGAGATTTATTATTTGGACGTTCTGGAAATTGATGGTCGGGACGTGTTGTTTGTGATGGGATGTCAGGCGGGTACATATGTGAGAAAATTCGTTTTTGATTTCGGCAAGCAGCTTGGCATTGGCGCTCATATGGCTCAGTTGATCAGAACGAAGGCTGGACCTTTCACGGATAAAGAATGGTATTCGTTGCATGATCTTCAGGACGCTTTTTATTTGTTTAAGGAGAAAAATGATGAGACTATTTTAAGAAAAATAATCAAGCCTGTGGAATTTGCTGCGCGGCATTTGCCAAAGGTATGGGTTTTGGATTCTACTGTAGATACGTTGTGTCATGGAGCGAATTTAAGCGTCCCTGGAATAGCTAAGTTAAATTCAGATATAAAAACAAAGGACGGTATTGCTGTCTTCACGCTAAAAAATGAGTTGGTTGCGATTGGTCAAGCGCTGATGACTTCTGAGGAGATAATGGAGAATGAGAAAGGATTGGCTGTGAAGCCTGAGAAGGTGTTCTTGGATCCGGAGGTGTATCCTCACTTCAAACCAAAACTTTTATAACTTTTTTTAAACACGGAGAATGATGGATCCAGAAACATGTAAGGGGTATAAAATAGAACTGCAGCTGCCTGTTTGTCAGGTAGGGGAATATTGTCCGTATCAGCTAAGTCCAGGTTTTACATTTGAAGGTGAGTCATTTAAGATTTGCAGTAAAGCGATAAAAGAAAGTCCTGGTAAGGTCTTTTCAAGGTTGCCGGTTGTGAAGGTGGGAATGTTGGAGGAGGTAGTCAATTAAGGGTATACTGCCTTATACGTGACTGCGTAGCATTCTTTTGCGCCGAGGATTTCTGCGAAGTCACCAAGCAATGCCTTGACTTCTTCCTTGGTGACATGTGGTTCTTTGATTTCGTCGTGAGTGATGCGTATGAATTCGTTTTTTTCGTGGCAGGAGAACTTGTTGAGGTTGAGATAGGATTGGATGATGTTGCTAAGGGCGTATCTGTTTCCAGTTTTTTCAAAGTATTTTTTTTTGAGGAGAGTGTTGAAGATGTCGTAGATTTCTGAGAATTGCATGCCTGATTTTGAAAAAAGTTCTGCTGCTGTGAAGGTGGTGGTGCTTGTTTTTGTGAAGTCGAGAATTTTTCTTTCTTTTTCTGAGAGTTTTTCTAGGCTATACAATTGTTCTCCTGTGTAGTGGTCGAAGTCTTTCACAAGATGTACGTTGGTTAGGTTGACGAGGAGGTTGAAGTGTGTGCCTTGTTGTTTACAGTTGAGCAGGAGGCAGGGGAGAAGGAGGGTTTTAAGGGATTTTATGCCGTGTTTAGTGTGTTGAAGTTCTTCTTTGCTGACTCTTGGTGTGAGGATGTTGAAGATGCCTTTCGAAGGTTCTGGAACGCCTGTGGTTGGTTCTTCTGTTTGTGTGTTGAATGTTTCAAGGAGGTTAACTGCTTCTCCTCCGTGTTTGGTTTTTCTTGGTCTGACTTCGACGAAGAGGGGGGTGTCTACAACTCCTAAGACTAGTGCTGTACCTACTGAGAGGTTTTTGATTTCGTTTTCTGTCTCTGCGGTGATGCCTTCGACTGAGCTGCTGACTGCTTTGAGGTCTCCGGGGTTTGTCAGTTTGAGAATGATTTGTGTGTTTGCTTGGGAGATGATGCTTTTGTCCAGTCTTGCGACGCGTTGGCTGACGACTGCTAGGCCGACGCCGAATTTTCTTCCTTCTGCTGCTATTTGTCTGATGATAGAAGAGCTCTTGACCTCTCCGAAGCTGCGTTCTGGAGCGTAGTTGTGGCATTCTTCGATGACGAGAAAGAAGGGCGGGATTTCGAGATTCTTTCTGCTGGTAAAGAGGTCGAGAAGGAGTTTGTAGACGATGATTTCTTGTAATTCTTGTGGCACTCCTCTGAGGTTGATGATGGTGCATTTTCCTGGTTGGATGAGTTCTTGTGGTGTTGTGGGGTTTTGTGAGAAGATGTTGAGTTTTCTTAGGTAATCTAAGATTGTAATCAAGGTCCACTTTGCTGGGTTTTCTTCGAGTTGGAGGTTAACGATTAATTGTTCAAAGTCTGTGATTTTTCCCATATCGATGATGGCCGAGTAGAGCAGTCCTATTTGCGCGCTGGAGAGTTTTGCTGGAAGCAAATGCATTAATTCTGATCCTGTGAGGTTTTGTGCGTTGAGTGTTAATTGTTGCGCTTCCTGGTTTTTTTGGACGTCAACGCTGTATTCTTGGATGTGCTTGCTATAGCCTTTGGGTTTTATTCCGAATCTTTCAAAGTTTTCTTTCTTGTGATTTGGATATTTCAGGCTCGAGTATTCCGCGTGGGGATCGATGATAATCAGAGGAATTCCTCGCTCTAAGATTTCTTCGAGAAGCACCGAGAGACTATAAGATTTTCCAGAACCAGTTTTCGCTAAAATGGCGACATGTTTGGTGATAAGCTTGTTTAGGTCTAGGTATACTTTGATTTTTTCTCGTCCTTCTAAGACGCCGAAGTATGCTCCTTGCTCTTTGAGGAGTTCGAGGCCGAGGACTGTGCTGACAAAAGTGTCGTCCGCGTAGTAAACTTCAGAGTCCAAGCCTAGGGGTATTCTGAGTGTTTTAAGAACGCCTTGGTCGTTTCTGTAGCCGAGGACGTTGCAGGTTGCTCTTGTTCCGTCTCGTTGTGTCTCAAGTTCTACGATTTGTGCGAGGACATTGTAGCCTTCTCTGTGCTTGATTTTGATGTATTGGAATTTGTTTGCGTTAGCTTCTTGGTTGGTGAGGAAGGTGAAGGTGTTAGTGGAGCTCTTTCCTGTTATTTTTCCTAAAAGCATGAAGTTCGCATTGATGGGAAATTTATAAGATTTTCCGGTGTGGAGAAGTTGTAAAATTAGAAGTGAAACTGAGAAATAAAAGAATATCTAAAAACTAAACGTTACAACATAGTATCGCTGCTTCTGGCAAAAGTATATTACTACTAGGATCTACAGCATAACACCTGTTATTGGTAAGAGGAAGATTATGTGGATTAGCCTGTAGATTATTAAATCTTGCAAGAGAGGGTCCACACAAAATTTGAAGACCGCAAGATTGAGGAAGAGAAGGTGGAAAATTAGTGACATTCGCTATAAAAATAGTATTACAACTATTATAACCATTTTGTGCGCAGAAGGTGTGACCATCTAAGCTAGTTAATGAAGGGAGATAATTATCTAAATTTATAAGATCGCATCCTCTTATAATGTTTTGCGTTCCTTGCGTTCCCCGATAAGTTGCAAAAACTCTACCTCTTCCTGGAGAACCTCTTCCTGGAGAATCTAAACTTGGTACGACTTCTTCAGGGCGAGATTGTCTGCAAGTTCCTTGAAGACAAATACTAGATAAGCATTGATTATCACGAGTGCAGGCAACGCCATTTGCTCTTAGTTGTTCTTTTGGAAGAGTAGAGGAGTGGAAGAACGCTCCGGTGAGTGCGTCTCCTGCGAGGACGCCGACGATTGCTGTTGTTAGAACGACGAGTCCCAAAATAATGAGAAAGTTTCCAGAAAGATTCACGCTCTTTTTCATTAAGTTATTTTCAGCACATTATATATATATAGCTTTCGGTTTAGGAGGGGTTGGTGAGAATATATGCTAAGATATACTGTAAAAGATCTTTCTTAGGTAAATCTTGCGAGAAAACCATCCTTTCAACAGCGCATCAAACAAACTTCAGAGTTAAGGATTAGTTTCGCACCAACCCCGGTTTAGGAGAGGTAGGTTTTTAAAAGTTTTCGAAAGAGGGTTTGTATGGAGTTAGTAAAGATTACGAGAGAGTCGGGCATTCCCTTGATCGGGCATATCGCGTTTGGGATTATTGATAGGGGATCGAATCTTTTGCAAGTGAGGGCTACGACAGTGTGCAATTTGCATTGTACGTTTTGTTCAACTGCTGCAGGTCCAGAGTTGCATCCTGTGAATTTTGAGGTGGATAAAGAGTATTTAGTTGAATGGATTAAGGAAGCGATTAGGTTAAAAGGAAGAGAGGATATTGAGATGAATATTGATAGTGCTGGAGAGCCGACTGCGTATCCGCATCTTGTTGATTTAGTTAAAAAGGTAAGAGGTCTTCCAGAAGTGAAAGTCGTTTCGATGCAGACGAATGGTTCTTTGTTGGACGAAAATAAAATAAAAGAGCTGGAGGATGCGGGTTTGGATAGGATTAATCTTTCTATTCATGCGGTTGATGAAGATGTAGCGAAGTATTTGATGGGTTCTCCTTATTATAATTTAAAAAAAATAAAAGATATTGTTAAAATCATTGCGAAGACGAGCATAGAGTTGAATCTTACTCCAGTGTGGCTTCCTGGGGTGAATGATAACGAGATTCCTAAGTTGATTCTTCTTGCAAAGGAGTTGAAATGCAAGATTTCTATTCAGAAGTATGAGATGTATAAGTATTCAAGGAAAGAGAAGAAGGCTGAGAGGATTTCGTGGTTCAAGTTTTACAGGCGGTTGGAGGTGTGGGAGAAAGAGTTTGGGATGAAGTTGAAGGTTGGCCCTAGTGATTTTAGGATCGTGGGAGCGAAGAAGATTCCGTTAGTGTTTGAGCGGGGAGAGATTGCTCATGTGGTGGTGAAGGCTCCTGGATGGATGAGGAATGAGGTTGTGGCTGTGGGAAAGAATCGTGTTGTTAGTGTCTTAGACACCAGGGCGGCAGTGGGTGATAGGATAAAGGTAAAGATCATTGAGACGCAGAATTCGATTTATTTGGCGAAGAGGGTTTAAGGTTCAATTCTTCTTATGAGGGGAATGTCATCAAAATCATTATGGTATCTGAATTGTTTCATGGCTTTTTCTCTAAATTCTTTTTCCAATTTTTCGTCCAATTCGAATTTTAAGACCATAAGTACTTAAGTGCATATTTCTATGTAAAACTTTCCTTTGTGTGCTCATTCTTTTTTCATAAAGGGGAAGAAAATGACATCTTTGATGGATTCTTTTCCTGTCAGGAGCATGACAAGCCTGTCAATGCCAAGCCCGTAGCCTGCGGTGGGTGGCATGCCAACCTCCAAGGCGGTTATGAAGTCCTCGTCAAAGGGCATGGCCGCTTGGTCTCCTTTTTTTAGGAGTTGCTGTTGTTCCTCGAGCCGTTTTCTCTGATCAATTGGGTCATTTAATTCGTCGTATGCTTTGACGATCTCTGCGCCGTTGACTAAGAGTTGAAAACTGTTGATTTTACTAGGATCTTTTTCGTTTCTTTTTGCGAGTGCGATCATTTCCACGGGATAATGCGTTAAGAACGTTGGTTGGATGACGTTTGGTCTGCAAACCCTCTTGTAAAGCTCGTCCATGAGGGCGCCATAGTGTCTCGCTTCGTTGATGTTGACGTTTTTGATTTTCTTTGAGGTTATTGCCTTTTTTAGGGATTCGAAGTCTTTGCACTGGTCGATGTCGATGCCTGTCTCTTGAAGGGTGAAGTCTCTGAAGGTGATTTTTTTGAAGGGCGGCGTGAAATGGAAGGTTGTGTTTCCCAGTGTTAAATCATGGCCGCCGTGAAGTTCTTTGACGAGTTCTGGGATTAATTCTTCTGTCATCTTCATGAGTGTTTCATAATCCTCATACGCGTAGTAAAATTCAAGCATGGTAAATTCTGGGTTGTGGACGCTGTCAATATCCTCATTACGAAAGTTTTTGCAGAGGGTGTACACCTTCTCGTAGCCGCCGACGATAAGCCTTTTAAGATAGAGCTCTGGGGAGATGGATAAGTAAACATCCATGTTGAGGGCGTTGAGGCGGGTTATAAAGGGCTTCGCTGACGCTCCCCCGTAGGTGGGTTGAAGCAGGGGTGTTTCTACCTCAAGGAATCCCCTAGTGTCGAGGTAGCTCCTGATTTTTTTGATAAGAAGAGTTCTCTTAGTGAAGATCTCTCGAACGTCTGGATTAGCGATGAGATCAAGGTAACGTTGTCTGTAGCGCACTTCAACATCCTTGAGGCCGTGCCATTTTTCTGGGAGGGGTCTCAGGGATTTGCTGAGGAGAGTGAGTTTTTCTGTTCTGACAGTGAGTTCTCCAGTCTTAGTTTTGAAGACATAACCCTCAACGCCGATGATGTCTCCGAGGTCGAGGTTCTCAAATAAGGTGTAAGTTTGATGGCCAACTTCGTCTTCTTTGATGTAGATTTGAATTTTTCCTGTGCTATCCTGGATATGATAGAAGGAGGCTTTGCCCATTCTTCTGAGGGTGAGGATTCTTCCTGCGACGCGGGCTTTTTCTGTTGTTTTTTGTTCTGTATTGAGGGTGCTGTGTTTTTGGAGTAGGGTTTGAATTGGTTCTTTGTTTGGGTAGGAGTGCGGATAAGGATTAAGATGCATGGCCTTGATTGCGGATAATTTTTCAAGGCGTTGAGAGAGAAGCTTGCCTTCTTGATCCATGAGGAAGAGTCGAGGAGTGGAGTTTAAGAAGATTTCGCAAGAGCTTGAAATGATTCGTTGCTGGAGAATCAAGGGGTTTTCTTAAAAATCAAAATCTTGGAGCCTTGGCTTGTGAGGGTGTATGCTTTGATGAGAGTGAAGGTGTATGCTGCTGCTATTTTTTGAAAAAATTCTGGTTTCTTGGTGAGGATGGTGATGGTTCCTTTGTCGTTGAGAAGGTAGGCTGCTTGGTAAAAGAGTTGGTTGGAGAGTTCCTGTGCTTTTTTTTCTGTTAAAGCTCCTGAGTGTTCTGGGGGGTGAGTGATTATTTTATCTATGCTGTGTTCTGGAAATTTCGTGTCGAGCCAGTCTAAGTCTGTTCTGCTGAAGGTAATGGCTTTTTCTACGCCTGCGAGTTTTGCGTTGATTTGGCAGTCTCTCAAGTTCGCATACAAAGGATCTACGCAGAAGACGGACAGTTTTTTCTGTACGCTTTTATGCCATGGTGGTGTGAATGATAAAAAGCGGGTAAACTGGAATTTATGTTCTTGATGGGAGCCTGCTGGGATGCCAAGTGCGGTGAGTGCTGCCTCAACACAGAGTTCTCCTGATCGTGAGAAGGGATCAAGAAGGCTTTGGGAAGGCTTCCATGCTGAGAGGGCAAGTAAACAGTAAGCGAGTGTGGGTGGAATTGATTTTGGGTGTGCTTTGATTCTGTAGTCTCGTTTGTGGAGGTTGAATCCTGCGTAGTCTAAGAAGACGTAACACTGATTGTTGCGGATGAGGATTGCAATAAGATATTGAGGTGAGGTGAGGTTGACTGAAAGATGGTAAGTGAGATGCAAATGCTCTCCGAGGATTTTTTCTGCGTCTTGGGAGGTGAAGTCGTGGCTTCCCGTGCGTTGGCATCTGACTGCGAAGGTCCCTTGGATGATGGTGGAAGATGTTTGTTTGATGCGAGTGGTGAGGTCTTCGAGGGTCGTAAAGGTAAAGTGATTGAGGAGTTCTCCTGCGCCGAGGATGCTTCTGCTAGTGTAAGTGAAAAGGCTGAGGCTTTCTGGAGTTGAAGGAGAAAAGAGAATGACGCCTGGGGTGGATACTCTTCCTGGAAGATGAAGATGTGTTTCGAGTTCTTGGAGGGTTGCTTCTTCTAGTCCCTGGATGCAAGTTGCGAGTGCGTTCATGTGTTTTGATGGTAAAGCTCTTGTATTGTGCGCTTGCTGGTCGTTCTTGTGTTTTTATATCAGTTATGGTTGCTGTTACATATCCTTGTTTGCGCAGCTTCAGAAAGGTTGCGAGGGCTTCTTCTGCAATAATCTCAACCCTTCCATCAGAAAGGTTTTGACGTATCCTGTGATTCCTAGGATGAGTGCTTGTTTTTGGACGAAAGCCCTATAGAAAACGCCTTGAACATTCCCTGAGACGAAGATTAAAAGTTGCTTCATAAAAAAAGAAAAAGCTCGCGCCTATCGTGTGGACGCGAGTTCGTAGATAGCTTTGAGAGATGCGACGACCGCTGCTGGGACAACAAAAATAGTGATGTTCACGAGAATGCTGTCGATGACGCGCGGTACTTGTTCTATTGTTGCGACTGCGCTTCCTGAAACGACGAGTGCAACTGTCGCGACTAAGAACGGTACGATCTCTTTATCGCTGATGTTGAGAAGCCCTACAATAAGCCCTAAGACGAGTAACACGGAAACAAGTGTTGTGCTGAGTGTTCCGACGACGCCTAGGACGAGCGCTACGAGAAAGCCGAGAATAAATGACCAGCTTCCTGCTTTTTCCATCATTGTCGCTGCCATAGTTGGTTAACCTCCTTTTTTTTATGGTTGTTTTTTTGCAGTTTGAGATTTTTAAAGATTCCGGTTTGCGTGGAGCGCTTTCTACTGAAAATTAATCCAAAAGTTTATATAGTAGCCTGTGTGTAGGTTGGCAGATTTCAGGGTTTAAGCCTGTTAAAAGCGGAATGGAGGTGTTTTGAAAAATGTCAGAGCTCTTAGTAGTGAGAAGCAAGATTAAGGAAGTTGCGAAAGGGATGAACGTCGCCGGTGACTTTGCTGATGCTCTTAGTAAAAATGTTGATGCACTTATTAAAAAGGCGTGTGAGAGGGCAAAGGCGAATAAGAGATCGACGATTCAGCCGAGAGATCTTTAGGTTTTTTGGTTATAGGACAAAAATCCTATAATTTTTTTCTTGTTGTAAAGGTTATAAATGAGTTCTTGCTTAAAGAGTGTATGTCAAAGGCGAAAGGATCTGCTGCTGAGCGTGAGCTCATCCACCTGTTGCATGGGGCTGAGTGGGGGATTATTCGCTCTGCTGGCTCTGGTTCAACCCCCCTGCCATCAACAGATATTATTGCTGGGAATGGAAAAAGGTTTTTAGCGATTGAGTGTAAGTCTTTGAGGTACACGACAAAGTATTTTTATCCTGAAGAGGTGGGCCAGTTGGTGTTTTTTGCGAAGAGGTTTGGCGCTGAGCCATGGTTGGGGATTCGTTTTGACAGAATTGGCTGGTTTTTCGTGAAACCTGGCGATCTTGAGAGGAGTAAAAATGGGAATTTGAATATTTCTTTGGAGAAAGCGAGAGTGAAAGGACTGACGTTTGAAAAATTGATTGAGAAGGAGGAAAAATGGAAGGAAAAATTGTGATGTACGCGGGCTTGTCAAAGTTAGATGGAGAAGAGCAGGCGACAGTAAGAAGAATTGTGGAGGGGAGTGTTGAGGAAGTGAGGAGATTAGTAAAGGAGTTGGGGAAGTTGAAAGTGACGGTGAAAACGCACCATGCTGCGGGAAAGAGGAAGTTGTATATCCTTTTTTTGGCTGCTGAGACTGACAAAGGTGTTTTTACTGTCGCTGGAAGTGAGGCTGATATTAAAAAGTCGAAGTATTTTGATGTTGCGACTGCTAGCCATAAGGCTGTGGAGGCGTTGAAGTGGGAGATGAAGAGAAAGCTAAAGGCTGACATGCAACCATGGAAGAAGAGGATGCGGTTGGAGAGAGCAAATGGCTGATGAGAAGGTTCTTGTGGTGGAGAATGTAAAGAAGAGGTATGGTGAAGTTGAGGCGTTGAAGGGGGTTTCTTTTGAAGTGAGGGCTGGCGAAGTGTTTGGTATTCTTGGCCCGAATGGCGCTGGGAAGTCTTCGTTGATTAAGATCTTAACGTGTTTCAGCAGGCCTTCTTCTGGAAGTGTGAAGATTGGGGGTGTTGCTATCGCTCATGTGAGAAAGATTAAGCGGCTTATTGGGTGGGTTCCGCAGGAGGACACGTTTTATGGAAAGTTGAGTGTTGAGGAAAACCTTGTTTATTTTGGGAGTTTGTATGACGTGCCCAAGAGAGAAATGAAAGAGAAGATTCCTGAATTGCTAAGGCTTGTGGGCATTGAGCAAAAGAGGAAGGCTGTTTCTGAGTCATTGTCTGGTGGGATGAAGCGTCGTTTGAGTATTGCGATTGCGTTGATCCACGATCCTAAAGTAGTGTATCTTGATGAGCCTACCGCTGGTGTTGATCCTGTGTCGAGAATGGAATTATGGTCTGTGGTGGATAGCATTCGGAAGGGTGGAATGACGGTGTTGTTTTGTACGCATTATTTGGATGAGGCTGAGAGGTTGTGCGATCGTATTGCGATTTTGAAGGCGGGTGAGGTTGTTGCTGTGGGTACGCCTGCTGAGTTAAAGAAAAAATATGGAAAGACGATGGAGGAAGTGTTTGTGAGAGTTGTGAAGGGTAACGTAAAATGAAGCTGCTTGAGCTCGTGAGGAAGGACTTGAGGATTTCGTTGAGGGACACGAAGACGTTGCTGTTGATTGTGGCGATGCCGTTGTTTGTGATGTTGTTGTTGAGTGTGGTGTTTGGTGCGGCGTCAAGGGAGAGTGCGATTACTGGGGTGAATGTTGGTCTTTGCGATCTTGATGATGGCCGTGTTGAGTTTGAGATTCCGATTTTTAATATCGTTCAGTTAGATAGCCGGTGTGAGGATGCTGCGAGGATTCTTGTTGAGCGTGGTGTGCTCCGTGCTGCTGTCGTGATTCCTGAGGGTTTTAGCAGGCGTATCGAGGAAGGCCGCGGTTCTGAGATGGTGTTGTTCGTGGATAATGCAAAGGGTCAGACCGCGATTGTCGTGTCGAACGCGCTGAGGGCGTACGTGCAGGAGGCGAATGAGAGGATTGGGGTGCGTTTTATTGAGGAGGCGTGGAAAAATTTGCGGGAGTTAAATGAGCAGTTAAAGCTGGTATCTTCGAACCTTGGATCCGCGAGGGCTGAGGTGGTAAAATTAAACGAGGAGATAAGCAACGTGACTGGTGCTGTTGATGAGAGAAAGATCAGGCGAACGCTCGGAAGGATTGGGGAGAGCGTGAATCGTTCTGAGGTGCTCGTGAAGGAAGCGTTGGTCTTGGTAAGGGGTGTCGATCTCGGAATGCTTAAGGGTGGTGTCGACGTGGTGCAAGGGGTATATGATGAGAATTGTGTGGTGAACGCGAGGGTTAATCCTGCGGTGTGTCTCTCGTTGGAAAAGGCTGTGATACTCTTGAAGGAGAGTGTGAGCGGTGTTACATCGGGAATGAAAGGGATTGAAACGAGGCTTGAGGAGGTGTTGCTTCTTGTTGCTGCTGAGAAAAACGCGGTAAACGATCTTCTTGGGAGTGGAGAGGGAAATATGACTGGAAGGATTAGCGCGCTGAATGCGACGTTGGTCTCTTACAACAGCCAGTTGCTTTCGACAATTGACCAGCTTGAGGAGACAACGAGGGTATTGGACGAGTATACGTCTCGTGATCCGAGGAGTGTTGTTGCTGCTGTCTCGTTAGATGAGGAATTTATTCATGGGGAGAAGAGTTTTTTCGAGATTCTTGTTCCCGGTCTTGTCTCGATGTTGTTGTTGTTCGTGTTGTTGTTGGTGTCTTCGTTGAATATTGTTGCTGAAAGAAAGTCTGGAACGATGGCTCGTACGTTGCTGTCTCCGACAACGATCTGGTTGTTTTTGGCCGGGAAGGCGATCTACTTGTTGATCTTGGCCGGTGTGGAGGTTGTTGTGATGTTGGGGGTTTTATTTTTCACGAGTAAGTATTTATTGTTGACGCAGGGCGTGTATTCCTTGTTGATTCTAGTTTCCCTAGGATTTATTTTGCTGGGAATAGTGATAGGGTGTATCGCGAGAAGCGAGAATACCGCCTTGTTGCTGTCGTTGGTTGTTGCTATTCCAATGTTGTTTTTGAGCGGGTTGTTTTTTCCGTTTGAGATCATGCCCGGATTTATGAAAGCTGTTGGGACGAATCTTCCGTTGACGTTGGCTATTGAGTTGTTGGAGAAGGTGTTGATCTATGACGCTGCTGTGCTTGTTTCGAGTGTGGGAAAGCTTGTTCTTTATTGTTTATTCTTGTTTGTGATTGCTTTTTTGCTGATTAAGAAGAATCCTACGTCGTAAGATTTCCGGGTTTTTTTAGCAAGAGTTTATGAAGTGTAGTTGAAAAAAGTATTGAATGAAAAAGGTGCTCTTGCTGTTTGCGCTCTTGGTTGCTGTTATGGAAGTGTGGGCGTGTGAGGAGGTGAATGAGACGGTTATTGTCAATGAGACTGTTGTTTTAAATGAAACGTTGGTGAATGAAACGCTTTTTGTTGGAAATGAAAGCAATGGATCAAGAATGAATGAGAGTGTTGTCCTTGACGAGGGTGTTTGCGAGGTTTCCTTGGAAGTGTTTGCTGAAAAACAAATGTATAATAATTCGGATAAAGTGAAGTTTTACAACAAGCTAAGCGATGAGTCCTTTCCGTTTAAGATCGAGTATTGGGTTGAGGATGCTGCCGGGGATGTGGTGAAGAATCCAGTGGTAACGCAAAATACGAAGCAGAAGTCCTTCACGCCAAGAATCAAGGAAAAAGAAAAGGTGTTTGTGATTAAGAGTAGGCTTGTGGAGATTGAGTGTCAGAATAAGGCTGCGAACATTGAGAGCGAGTTTGTGTTTGTGGTGGTAAACCCCTTGTTTAACGAGTCTGTTATGGCTCAGAGAAAGCAGGTGGTGAACCTTTCTAAACTAGTGAGTCCTCAGAGATTTGAGAGAAAGCCTGAATTGCTGAACAGCTCTGCGTCTAAGGAGGCTGTTGTTGGGGTGTTGTCCGAAAGGAATATAAACATTCCCGAGGCTGTTGTTGAGGACGAGGTTGTGTACATATCGTCTGGTGAGAGAGCGAAGTCAAAAAGCTTGTACTTTGTCGGGGTGATTGTGGGCTTGTTGATGGTCGCTTGGGTTGCGAAGTATGAAATTTTTGGTAAGAGCGATCATAGAAGTGTTGGGGTTTCCTCAACAGCACGTCGATGAGATAATGGGGAAGGTTCTTGAGAAGTTGGGGAATGAGCAAGGCGTTGTGTTGGTGCGTAAGGCCGCTGTTGCCGCTGAAAAAGTAAAGCAAGAGATGTTTTCCGCTTTTGCTGAGGTTGATGTTGAGCTTGCTGACCTTGGGAAGCTGAATTATTTTTGTTTTCATTACTTGCCCTCGTCTGTAGAAATTTTGGATGTTGAGCGTATTGAGCTTTCAAGTGTTGAGTTTACGCACTATTTGAATGACGTGCTTGCTACTATTCATGAGTATAATATGATTGTTGCGAATCTAAGAGCTGAAAATAAAATATTAAAAGAGAAAATGAACGCCTCTGAAGTCATGACCTAACGACAACAAAATATATTAGTTTCTGCAGGAGATTGAATTCCGAACTTGCAATCAGCAAAGGAACTTAAGTAAAAGGAAATTTTGGCCTTCTTTCAAGGCTTTTCTTCTTCTTGTAAAAATAAATGCCGGCGCCGAGAAGGATTAAGACAACAGCGAGAAAGAGGAGGAGAAGGAGTTGTCTGGTGTTGCTGGGCGTTTCTTCCAAGGGTTCTTGGGGTTCTTCTTGGGGTGTTTCTTTTTGTTCTTTTCGTGCTGGTTTAAGCGTTATCTTGATAGGAAGGACGATCTTTGTACCTTCTGCTGAGAGGATAGTTAAGGTTCCTTCGTAATTTCTATTGAGATTCTTATTGGGATTTAAAGTGATGATGATGCCTGCTTGTTTTCTTGGTGAGAGTTGTGAAAGAAATGAAGGTTTGACGGTAACGACGCTGGAAAGTCCTTCTGAGAGGGTTAAAGTGATATTAGTTAAGGTGGTGTCCGCGTTGTTGATGAGAGGAAAAGACCCTTCAAGGGCTTGGTCGGGTGAAAGTGTTTGGGTGATGTCAAGGAGGGGTTTGAGGAAGGCGAGCGCGTTTTCTGGAAGGGGTTGTTCTGCCTTTTGTGGCGCTTCTGGAACCTTTGCTTGTTCTTCGCTCGCTACCCGTTGAAGGATAACTGGGAGGGTGTAAGTTCTGCTGTCATAGGTGAGGAGAATATTTCCTGCGAAGAGAGCCTCTTTTTTTCCTACAACGCTTGTGGTGATAGGCAATGTAGTGGTTGTTCCTTTTCTAAGTGCCTTTTTTTCTGCCGGAACACGAAGGAAGTCTGCGTCTGTGGAAAGGCTAACGTCAAGATCGTTGGTCCCGGTGTTGGAGAGGATGAGAGAAAATCCTGGTTGTTCCAAAGGATGAATAATCTTAAAGAAAATTGCAGGTCTGATACTAAGTGATGAGTCTCGTTTTTCTAGGGTGATTGTTTTTGTGGCGCTGGTGAGGCTGCTTCCTCCGTTTTTCTTGTAGCGGACGTTATCTAGAGAAAGAGTGTAAGTGCCGTTTTTGAGTTGAAGGGGTAAGTCGAAATAGGCGTAATATTCTTGATTGTTGAGTTTGAGGAATCCTTGCCCTAGGGGAATGTTTCCGCCTTGAGGGTCAACAAGGCGAAAGTTGCGGATGCTGAGTGGAACGACAAGTTCGAGATCTGTCTTGATGTGGGCTTGGACTGTTTCTCCTTGGGAATAGGTTTCTCGCGGGAGTTCAAGCTGAATGTCTTGACCATGAACAAGGGGCGTGAAAAGGAAGAAAAGGATGAGGATGCGAAGGTTCATTTTTGTTTGAGAAGTTTTTCTGCCTCTTTGAGTGATCGTTCGAGCGCTTCGTCTTCTGTCGAGGATTTAAGTGGGTTTGTTCTTGGGAAGGTGAAGGGTTGTTTTTTTGGTGCTGGTTCTTGATAGCTTCTTGCTCTTGTGAACTCTTCAAAGGTGGGTTGTGTTTTTTTCTTGAAGAGGCTAACCCTTCCTGTTTTGACATATTTCAAGTAAAAGAAAACTCCTCCTGCTGCTAATAAAAGGATTGCGAGAAGAAGGATGATGATGCCAAGATTGCTTTCTTCTTCTGGAATGCAGCTCCCTGCTTGGCATGCCTCTCCGTCATCGCAGTCGCTGTCTTCAGCGCATCGTTCTTGTGCTGTCGTCCTGACACAGCTTCCGTCGACGCATCGTTCTCCGTCACTGCATTCTGAACTCACGACGCATTCGTCTGTTGGTGCTAGCGGTTGTTCTTCAGCGTCGCATGCTTGAGGGCAGGTGCCTCCGCAGTCGATGCCTTCTTCTCCGGTGTCTTTTCGTTTGTTGTCGCATCTGCAGTGTTCTTCGGAAATGCATTCCGGGTCTCCGCAGTCTGTGAACGTGTCTTCATCGTTGTCAAGGGTGTCATCGCAGATTTCTCCGGTGTTTCCGCCGATGCCTGATCCTCCTCGTGGAGCTTGGACAAATGCTGTTGAGAAGTCTCCTTTGAGGCCGATGAGGCTGAGGCTTGTTTGTTTGATGTTGCCGTTCCATGATCCTTCTTTGTTTTGTTTTCGTTGGAGGTAGAGCCTTCCGTTTTCCACGTTTTGCTGGTGGTCTGAGGAGGGCGCTAAGGCGAGGATTGCGAGCGCCGTTGTCGTGATATCTCCGGATTTCCAGCTTCCGTCTCCTGGTCGTTGGCTTGCTGCGAGGCTTGTGACAAAGGAGGTTGAGCTAAGAGTGGTGTCTGTTAAGAGGATCCTGACAAGCAAGGCTTTGTGGTGGTCGTCTCCTCCGAGATTGCTTTCTAGATAGGTGTGAGTCCCCCATGTGAAGAGTTTTTCTCCGCTTTCGATGAGCGCCCAGGTCGCGTACAAGGTGTGTTCGTAATTGCATCTGGGGTTTTGTTGGGTGTCTGAGAAGCAGGCGTTTGCGAGGGTGAGTTCTGCGAGGCTTCCGGTGGTGCTTTCGAGGAGGTAGAGTTCTGTGGGTGTCTTTGCGTATACTAATGAGATAATGATATCGCTGCCTGAGATGGCGCTTGAGAGGCTGCTGCAGTCGACGTTTATCTTGGTGTTTGGTGTTGCGAGGATAGAGCTGTCTTGGATGTCAGTGGGTAGAGCGATGTAATGTTTTTTTGCGGAGTTTGTGATTTTCCCGTCTTTGAGGGTGAAGTCTTTTCTCTTGGCCTCTCCCCAAGTGAGGGTGCAGGTTCCCTCCTGTGCCGTTTCTATTTGGATGCGCCATTCTCCTCCAGTTCTGAGTCCTGCTTGAAGGCTGTCTTTGAGCCATGTCTTGGTTGCCTCTGTGGTGGTCGATCCTGTCTTGGTGAGGGTTAAGTAAACGAGTGCGGTGTCTTTGACAGTACAGCTTCCAGCTGGCCAGCATGCCTCTTGTTCGTCTCTTGCTGTGAGAAGCCTGTCAAGGAGTGCGCTGGTTTCTTGTTGTCTTGTTCCTTGTCCGACAAGCGCGAGAAGGCTGAGTGCTTGTTCTTCAATAGTGGGTGTTGTTTGTTGGCTTTCGTTGAGTAGCCAGTCATAACCCTTGCTTATTGTTTGTTGAGGGGTTGCTTCTGGTTGTTGAGGGGTTGTGGAAGGTTCTTCTTGCGGTTGTGCGTTGCCGCTTGCGAGAATGAAAAAGAAGAGAAGGAAAACTAAACCACTTTTTCTAAAGTCCGCATTCATTATGTTTTTTCAGAAGCGTTAACTTTTAAAGGTTTCTATATCTCTTCAAGTTTGTGATTCCAAAAGTGTTGTCGGAGGAGGATCTTAAGTATTTTAGTAGGGGAAAACGTTCGAGGGTGTACACGTTTGTGAGAGGAAAGAAAAAGTTTGCGGTGAAGGTGAAGAGTGAAAGCTCTGAGGCTGAGGGTCGCTTGGGGAATGAGGCGAAGTTTTTGAAAATATTAAACGAGTACGATATTGGTCCAAGATTGGTAAGAAGCGGGAAAGAATTTATTGTGTACGATTTTGTGGAGGGCGTTCCCATTTTGGAGTTTTTGGAAAAAAGTAAAAATCCTATTCCTGTTATTAAAAAAGTTCTGGAGCAGTGTAGGGTGATGGATAGGTTAAAGATAAATAAGTTAGAGATGCACCATCCTGTGAAGCACGTTTTGGTGAAAGGAAAAAAGGTGACGATGATTGATTTTGAGCGATGCTATTATACGAAGAAGCCGAAGAATGTGACGCAGTTTTGTCAGTTTTTGTTGCGCTGTAAGTTCTTGAGTGTTAAGGGAGAAAAATTTGTAAAAGTGTTAAAGGAATACAAGAAAGATTTTTCTGAGGGAGGTTTTAAGAGAATATTGAGGTGCGTTCAGAATTAGAGTTCTCACAATGTGTTGGGTAATTTGTTTGGGGATCTGAAGAGTCTGCTGTTTGTCCAAAATGCGAAATCTATATTGAAATAAACCAAGAAAAAGAAGAATTAATTTTTTTAGTTAAAATAACTCTCGCTTAATTGACAACGCGATAGCAAAAAATATTTCTTCATAATTGCGAGTCGTCCTTGAGAGATTTTTTTTTGAATTGTAAAATCGCGTTTAAATTCGATTTATGTTTTTGTTTTTTCTTTCTTTTTTCCACGCTTGATTTTGTTCGTGTATTCTTCAAGTCTTGATTTTCTCAAGGAGTAGTTGACGGGGTTCTTGATCATCTTGCACATTTCATCTGGTCTGCACACGTTCAGCGCGGGGTAGTAGGCTGGATTGTCGCAGTTCGCTGGTAAAACGTTTTTTTGTTGTCGTTTGTGCCAGTTGATTTGGCTGGAGACGTATCCTTCTCGTAGGGGTTCTTTGTTTTTTTTGTTCCAGTCGTTGAGGTAAGCTTCGATCTGGTCGAGGTTCCATCCGAGGTTTGTTAAAAAATTAATAAAAACGAAGACTGCTCTTTTTTTTCCGTCTTCAATGCCATCAAGGAGGAGCTTAATGCAAGGTGGAAAATGTTTTTCTTGGATTGCTGTTGAAGGAAGGGAGTAAACGCGAGGAACGGGCCCTTCTTGAGGAAGAAAAGTTTGTTTCTTGACGGCCCAATCGAAGGCTTGCATTAATAATCGTCGTGCTTCGCCTTTGACGGTTTCTTCTCTGTCTAAGAATTTGAGTTTGACTTTAACGTTCTCTGGTTTCGCCTGCTCCTTGTCGAAGTCTTGGATGTTTTTCAGGGGGATGCTGACAAGCCCTGATTTTTCATTGATGCTGTAAGCTGCTCTGTACAAGTGCCTGCTTGACACCAAGACTGAATCGATGTCGACTAGGCTAAAGGGGTTGAAGATTCCGTCTTTAAGTGCTTCTTCCCTTGTTTTTTGTGCTTTTGCGCACGCCTCGTCGATGGTGCTTTTTTCGAGGAGTCTTGCTGTGAGGTGTTCTTTGATCATGTCTTTGAGATAGGATGCGATAATTCTGACGCCGTCTGGAAAGTAGTCTTTGATGGGAATGCCGTTGACCTCTTTCGGGAAGGCTTCGAAAGGGATCCCTATATGCAATCCGTGATTTCCGGAGTATTTGAGGGAGTAGTGTTTTATGTTGTGGAATTTTAATGCTTCAACTAAAAGTTCTCCGGTGATGAAGCTGAAGGATAATTCTTTTGAGTCGAGGTCGAGGATAAGATTCCATCCTTTCCTTAAATTATCCAACTCCTTTTTTTGCATGCCAGGTTTTAATACCAAAGGATCGTGCCATTGTTCTTCTGAGATATGAAAAGAAGTCATGCCTTGCCTGATTAAATCGTAAATGTCTCCCGGCTGGTACGCTACTTCTGGTCGTCTTCCTCGAACATCTTTGAACCATGCTTGGCATTCTTTGTCTTGTGCTTGTCTGAGGAGTTCTTGTTGGACTTCTTTTTGAGAGTAGTATTCTTGAGGATTCACAAAAAAAGAAAGATTTGTTTGTTTAAATGGATTGTTGTGAAGAAAAAGAGAAGAATATTTCAGAAGCAGTTTCCATTTCTGCAATATCCAGATCTGCATTGACTATTGTCTGCGCATGCTACACCTAACGCAAGACCAGCTCGTTGGCAGGTTCTGGTTGAAGTTGATCTGTCATAGACGCAGACTGCTCCGCCGACATTAAAGCCTGCGCATTGTTCATTAAACCTGCAGGGGCTTCCTTGTACTACTTGAGGCGCACAGGAACTAATGTAAAGATCGCAGAATCCGGAAACGCATTGTTCATGACGACCACAGCTCCCACCATTTTGGAGAGTGCCCCGATCGGCACACAAAGATACGCTATAAGTACTTGAAATACGTGTGTATACACAAAGGTTAGACGCGCAGTCTCTGTCACCAGAACAAGGGTTAAGCAATGGAAGACTATTACTAGTTATGCACCTTCTAGGAGAACCTCCGCCGCAAAGTCCGGATGCGCATTCCACACCACTACCACACGTTTGATTAAGCGAAAGAAGGGATCTGCAAAGGGATCGTCCGCTGTTGGAATTCCATGAGCAATAGCTATCTTTGACGCATTGTTCATTGCGCAGGCAAGGTTGGCCTACTGAAATTGCACCTCGAGGTACACAAAGATTATTCAAACACAGTCTTGAAGAGCAGTCTGCATCATGGATGCAAGGTTGACCGTTTGTGCGCGGAGGGAGGCAGAGATTAGGGCTGTTAAGAGAAGCATTTATGCATGCAAGCCCTTGGGAACATTGGGAGTTTTGGATGCAGGGAGCGTTTTGAGGGAGATTTACAGGGGAACAGATATTACCCATATTGCCTGCATAAAGGCAAAGTCCAGATTGGCATTCTTGTCTGGCTTGGCAGGGAGCGTAATCAGGAAGGCGAGGGGTGGTTGTGGCGCACTGGCTATTCTGGCATAATTGAGAAGCGCACTGGCTATTTTGAATGCAATGACTTCCGACTGGAAGGTTTGAACCGACACAAAGATTGTATAAACAGATTCCTGATTGACA
>DASRUL010000040.1:0-5428 GCA_035655455.1 Candidatus Nanoarchaeia archaeon
ACCATACGACCAGCGTGGAAGAAGCAATAACAATCCTTAAAAAATATGATGTCACCTACATTTATCTGGACAAAAAAATGAAACAAGAAACCTGGCCGACAGAAGAAAGCGAACTCCTCTTCTTATTAAAATACAGCCCCAAACTCTTCGGAAAGATTTACCAAAACAGTGAGGTCGAGATTTATCTCGTGTACTAACCATGGAACCCCTCCAACTCATCATCTACACCGCCTTCTACCTCGGCTTGTACTTCGTCACTTTCTGGCTCCTCACCTTCCTCGAAAAAGGGGTGCTCACCACAGAAAAACACCTCACCCACTTTCCTCTTGTCACTGTCGCCATTCCCGCATACAACGAGGAAGGAAACATCGCACGAAGCATCCACTCAGTACTCAATTTAGCGTATCCTCCTGAAAAACTCCAAATTCTCGTCATCAACGACGGATCCAAAGACAACACCTCAAACATCGTAAAAGATCTTATCAAAAAAAATCAAGACAGAAACATCCAGCTTCTCGAACAACAGAACTCAGGAAAAGGAGCAGCACTCAACAACGCGCTCAGCCACGCGACAGGAGAATACTTCGTCTGCCTCGACGCAGACTCAGAGGCAGAACACGACAACCTCAAGAAAATGCTTCCCCACTTCGATCAAGAAGACGTCGCAGTCGTCTTACCCCTCATGAAAGTCAGAACACCCACGACAGTCCTGCAAAAACTCCAATGGTGCGAATATCTCCTCAACTTTTTTTACAAGTCCCTCATGGCAGCAATCAACTGCGTCCACGTCGCACCAGGACCTTTCAGCGTCTACAAGAAAAAAGTCCTCCAAGACGTCGGAGGGTTCGCAACCAACAACCTCACCGAAGACTTTGAAATCACCCTCAAAATCCAAAAAAGACATTATAAGATCATCCAATTACTCAACGCGACAGTCTACACAGGAACACCAGACACCTTCAACGCGTTCTGCAAACAACGCAACAGGTGGTACAAAGGAACACTGCTCAACCTGTTCGACTACAAGAACATGATCTTCAACAAAAAATACGGAGACTTCGGCATGCTGCAATTACCAAGAGTTTTACTCTCAGGATTCCTAGCAGTCAGCTTCATCAGCCTCACAGGATGGAGGTTTGTTGTTAAGCCACTTCTCAAACGCATCGACAACTGGTCAAGCATCAACTTCGACCTCCTTGTCTTTCTCCAACGCCTCCACTTCGACCTCAGCTGGATCGATCTCAGCTACACCAACCTCTTCTTCGGCATCATCAGCCTCACCCTCGCTCTCATCATCATCAACTACGCTTACCACTACACTAGGGAAAAGGTCTTCAGGTACGGGTTTATCTCAGTACCAATCTACATCCTCGCTTACGGGCTGCTCGCATCAACAGTCTGGATCACCGTCTTCATCGATCTTTTACGAGGAAAAAGGCAACGATGGTAGAACGCACACTCAGCAAAAAAAGATACTTCCTCGCCTTTGTCCTCACCACAGGAGTCTTCTTACTCGGATTACTCCTCGGCGCATTCCTCACAGAAAAAAAATTCACAGAACTCAAAGACCTCCAACAAGAGCTCAGAACACAACTCGCGAGCTATGAGATCCAATCAGTCTTAGTCTCTCAAGATCCCTGCGCATTCAAAGACGTGGATAGCATCGTTGACGAACTTGGATCACTCGCAAACAGGCTCACCGCGATGGAAGACCAACGTGGAAGGCACGACAAAGAGGTCCTCAGTCTCAAGGAATACTACTCCCTCCTAGAAATACGGCACTGGCTCTTCCTAAAAAAATTAAACGAGCAATGCAACGCAAACTACACGCTCATTCTCTACTTCTACTCTGACGACAAGAGCTGCCCATCCTGCGGAAACCAAGGCTTCATCCTCAGCTATCTCCGAACGAAATACCCAGAGACAGTAAGAGTCTACTCCTTTGATCTCGCCATTAACAATCCAGCACTATCAGCACTCAAATCATTCTATACTATTCGGGAAGCACCAACCATCGTCATCCAAGACACCCCCTACCCCCGCTACCTCAGCAAAGAAGAACTCGAATCCAGACTTCACGAAAACGACTCAGTAAATTACCTCCCTAAATAATCGTCGCAGGCGTATATTCGTATATAACAATACCTTTGATTTCGCTTCTTCTTTTAAACTCCTTTTTGGAATCAAGCCAAGCTTGCGTTGGATGTTTATCCACTTCTTTATATAAAATAAAGAATCCCGGATTCTTCATATTATTCGGAAACCATTCGTAAAACTCTTTTCCACTATAAATCTGATAAATTTCTTGGTCAGTATAATACCCATACACAGGCCATTCGTGATTCGCATAAATTCCCTTGCTTTCATTCAACCCCTTTAGATACGCAGAGACTTCTTCCGCAGGACTCACGTAAGTGTTTATAAAATTTTGATTTATCCCCAAACCCTGCTTTAATTTTTCTAGATTTGGCAACGCGGAAAACCCAATCAGAAGTAGAACTCCCAAAACCACTCCTTTAACAATTAACGATTTTCTCTCTAAAAAACTCACATACCCTCTCGCACATATTAAAAATAAAGGAACCGTAATCGGCAAAATGTATCTCCACTCCTTATGCGGCGTCAAAGAAATATACACAACAAAAATTAAAATCCAAGCCATTAACACCCCATCTATCTTGCTTCTCTTTTTGTACATCATCCCTACATAAAATAAAAGGCCTGACAACATCACTAAAGGATACACTTTCGTGATATTCATCACATAAAACCACATATTTCCCACCTGATCCGAAACTACACGATTCGCCTTTATGAATGGCGTCAGGAAAAAACCAACCTTTACCTGCGCCCAAACTAAATAGGGTATCATTAGCAGCGCGGAACCAGCGACAATCCATTTTACTTTTTTCAAAGGAATTTTATTCACCCAAATATAGACTATAAACACGCTGATCAAAATTAACTGGGTAAAACGCGTTAAAATCGCCACCGCCAGAAAAAATCCAGACAAAAAATACAATTTTGAATTATCCCTTTTTGAAGCCCTCAACAAGAAATAAAACGCAATCGCAAAGAACACCAAGCTCGGAATATCCGTCATAATCGAATGAGCGGACCTAATAATAAACGGCGTAAATCCAAAAAACAACGCGCTTAACAAACCCACTTTCTCATCACTTATCTCTTTTCCAATGAGATACATAAAAAACGTTCCCAATACCCCTAACAAGGCGACAATCACACTCGCCGTAAAAACATGATGCTTAAACAAAAAACCAGACGCTAATAGAATAGATAACATCGGGGGCCTAAACTCGAACTCATCATAGTTCGTCTTTCCTGAAAAAATAACTTCAGCGTGCTGCAAATACACCGTCTCATCCCACCAATGAGAAGTCTGCAACGGCCAGAGAATCATCATGAAATTTATCATTAACATCAGGGTTAAGAAAAAATAAATAACAATTTTTTTATCCATCACTTCGTCGTTTAATACAATCTTTAAAACCTTTTCCTTTCCCTCTCGCCATTTAGAAGTTTTCCAGAAGGAAACTTTTTTAACCCCACACCTTCTTCTCTTCCCCATGCCCCCCTGCGAACTCTGCGGCAGAGAAGCGAGCTTACAGCCAGCAAGCGTCGAAGGCGTTGAAGTTGACTTGTGCAACGACTGCATTCACTATGGCACGCCCCTCAAGGAAGCACCAGCACAAACACTCATCCTCCCTAGATATGGCGATACCATTGAATATATCACAGAAGACTACGCCCAACTTATCAAGAACAGCAGGGAAGCGCAAGGGCTCACTCAACAAGAGCTTAGCAACACGCTCTCCGTAAAAGAATCCCTCCTCCAAAAAATAGAACAAGGGAGACTTGAACCAGACTTTGAACTCGCCAAGAAACTAGAAAGAGCATTCTCCATAAAACTCATTCACAAGGCCCTCAACGAACATATCAAACACCAATCATCAAAAAAAGGACTTACCCTTGGAGACATGATCAAGAAGAAGTAATTCACCAAATTTCAAGTTTTAGATCAGGAATGCTCTCAAAATCTTTCTTATTCCTCGTAATCAAAATCTGGTTATTATTTATCGCAACGCTCGCTATTATCAAATCTGTCTCCTGGGTCAATTTTCCTTTTTTCGCCAGTTGAGCATATAATTGTCCATAAACAATCGCTGTTTCTTTTGTGATATTAAAAAGAATAAAGCTATCTATTAACCTATTTAATATCAATAATGATTCTTCTTGCTTGTTCGCTAGAAAAATACCCTTATACAATTCACAAACTGCAAGAATAGTAATACTCACTCTCACCCCAGAATTAAACAGATTCTCAAGCTTTTCCTTTATTTCTTCGTCTCCCCTTAGATAATCCACGAGGATATTTGTGTCAAGGCAGTACATTATTAAAGCCTCACATCTCTCAACTTGAATCTTTTTCTTCCCGCATAAACTTCTTTGAAAGCTTTAGTGATTTCTTTGTCATTTCTCCAAATTCCAAAAAATTTAGTTATGTCTCTTTTCTCTTTTTTTATTTCTCTCGTTACTACATCTGAAAAGGACTCATTTTTGTTTTTCGCTTCCAATAACAATTGATACGCGCTGTTTGATAATGAAATTACTTTGACCATGCTTACGCATATGCATACACCTATAAAAAGTTTTCGTTCTGTTTTTATATTTCCTCTTTTTAACATTTTCATGGACAAGAAAGCGCTGGAAATAGCATTGAGCAAACTCCACCCTTTAACCACACAAAAAATCAATTTAGAACAATACCAACTCGAAGGAAGCCTCGCGGCGGAACTCCTCTGGATAGCCTTTCTCAACGGAGACATTCAACATAAAACCGTCGCGGACTTCGGATGCGGCAACGGAATCCTTGGTATAGGAGCGTTATTACTTGGAGCAAAAAAGGTTTACTTCGTTGACATCGATAACGAAGCGCTCACTCTCGCGAAAACAAACTCTGAAAACAAAGGCAGCTACTTTTTAGCGGACATTTCCCATTTCGATAAAAAGGTTGATACTGTCGTCATGAACCCGCCTTTTGGCGTACAAACAAGAAAAGCGGACAAACCCTTCCTGGAACAAGCCATGAAAACCTCAAAAACAATTTATTCCATTCACAAAACAGAATCAAAACAATTCATCGCAACACTTGCAAAAGAACATCATTTTTTAATTGAGAACGTCCTCGAAAGGAAATTATTCTTAAAAAAGACGTATTCTTTCCACACACACAACAACCATCCTGTCAACGTAGGCATCTGGATTCTAAGGCTCAGTAGAACGTAGGTCTTCTTCCTCTTTTGAGTTCAACCCGGCGTTTTGTTAAGAACCGTAGTTCCGCTCTGAAAAACTCTCTGAAGGCTTTTTTCCCAATAAAATCAATTCATTTAAAATAATCGAACTTTCT
>DASRUL010000041.1:0-19287 GCA_035655455.1 Candidatus Nanoarchaeia archaeon
ATCGTTCTAATATCTTCTAAAGTCAAGTCTTGATTTTTACCAAAAATAGATTGCATTATTAACATGGGATTGATGGGGATTATTTGTTTATAATATTAACGATGAATTTTAAGAAGAAATTCTATGCGTTTAAAGGAGAAAGTTCTATATAACTATTTAAATTAAGATTCGAGCCGTACTTAAATTTCTTAAAAAAGGTGCGCTTTAAATTTCAAAATCAAGTCTTTATTACTTTTAGAAAGATCTTTTAGCGTGTTGTCAATATTCGCTATTTTCGCTCTGTACCCGTGGATATCTAGTTTGTCCTGCATGTGTTTCTCCTATGAACATTCATAAAGAATCTGTGTATAAAAGGTCTGCAAGCACACTACGGATGCAGAAAAGGAACCTCTCCTAAGAAGACAATGCCTCGAGCGGATCCTACATTGTTAGTGGAGGTTTCTAGGCTTAGGACGTTCTCGTAAGAAACAAGTGCCCCGAGCGGGATTTGAACCCGCGTCAAAGGCGCGAGAGGCCTTTATCCTTGACCGGGCTAGACGATCGGGGCGTTAAGCTTTTGATTGCAGCCTCTTTTTTAAAGCTTTTCAAAATGTTTATATAGAATGCCTAAAATTTTAGTGTGATGGAAAAGAGGCGTTCTGGGAAGAAGCATCATCATGGTGACGGCTGGCAGTTGAAGAATGTGATTCTCGGCGGTCAGGATGGTGTTGTGAACATTTTGGGGCTGGTTCTTGGTGTTGCTGCTGCGACGCAGAATTCTGGCATTGTAATTATTTCTGGCTTGGCTTCGACGTTCGCTGAGTCTTTGAGTATGGCTGCTGTCGCGTACACATCTTCGAAGGCTGCGAAAGAGTATTATGTTGCTGAAGTGAAGAGAGAGGAGGATGCTGTTAAGAGAAATCCTAAATCTGTGAAGAAGGAGGTGCGGACTCTGTTTAAAAAAAGAGGGTTGACTGGAAGGGCGTTGGAGGTGGTGGTGAATAAGATTACGTCGTCTCGTCGCTTGTTGGCTGATACGTTGATGCATGAGGTTTCTCCTGAGGAGTATAAGAGTCCTGCGAGAAATGCCGTTGTGGTGGGTTTTTCCTCATTGGTTGGTTCGTTGGTTCCTTTGATTCCGTTCTTTTTTGTGAATGTGAAGAGTAGTGTGTATTGGTCTTTCGTTTTTTCAGTCGGAGTGTTGTTTGTGACTGGCGCGTATAAAGCGAAGATTACTGTTGGTGATTGGAGAAAGTCTGGACTTGAGATGGCGTTGATTGGTGGCTTAGCTGCATTGGCTGGTTATGGTATTGGATTGGTATTAAGTGCGATTCCGTATTAGAGCTTATTTCTCATCGGTCTTCTTAATAATGTGCCATCCGAATTCTGTTCTTATAATGCCAAGTTCTCCTTTTTTTAAGTTAAACGCGGTATTTTCAAAAGCCCTAACCATACTTCCGCGTCCGAACCATCCGAGGTCTCCGCCTTTTTTTCTGCTTGGGCATTGGGATTCTGTTTCTGCGATTTTTTCAAAAGGTTGTCCTGTTTGAATTTTTGTGAGTAATTCCTTGGCTTTGTCTTCGGTTTTGACGAGGATGTGGCTTGCTCTGATTTCTTTGACCATAGTGAGTGCGGGCCTGAAGGGATTTGAACCCTCGACCACCTGATATCTCCTTTTGAGTGTTAAGAGTCAGGTGCTCTACCAAACTGAGCTACAGGCCCATGTTCGGAGGTTCTGTAGAAGTAGATTTAAAGTTTGTGTTTATTCTTCGAAATCTTCGTTTGGTTCTTCTTGTATTTGTTTGATTTTTTCTGCAAGTTCTGGCTCGAGGGAGAGCGCTTGTTCGAAGAAGGTCTTTACCTGTTCTTGATCGAAGTTTTCTATTTTTTGCTTGGGTGTTTTTCCGTCGATGAGTTTTTTGCAGCTTTCTAAAAAAGGCTTCTCGTAAGTGTCTTCTGCGTATTCCCAAGAGAGAATGTAGGAGCTTAATTCCCGGAGTGTTTTGGCGATGGTTGCTGCTTGTTGGGGTTCTTGTTCTTTGGTGAGTGCTTCTGCGAAATAGCCGTGAAGTTCTCCGAGTGTTCCGCTGAAGTCTTCCATCTTGAAGAGCTGTGCGATTGCTTGGAGTGGTGGCATGACTCCTTCTTCTTGGTTGGCTTCTTCTCGGGTCATTGTTCTCTGGTGGTTGAAGCGTAATCTATTAAAGTCTTTTGGCCGAAGCAGTAGTCTTTGAAGTCGCACCATTTGCACCAGCTTCCGAGGTTTTTCGGGTAGTCCTCGATGTTGTCGCTGGTGGTGCGGCTGTGGACGTTGGAGCATTGGTCTCGCGCGTGGTCGATGAGGTCTTGGTTGACATTGATATATTTTTGTGTTCCGTTTCTGAGAAAATACAATCCTAGCTTGTCTGGAAGTTTTTTGTGTTGTTCTTGGTAGAGCAAGGCGTAGATTGCGAGTTGGAGTTTGTATTCTTCGGTGAGCTCATCGCTTCGTCCAGTCTTGTAATCAAGGATGCATGTTTGTCCGTTGTGGGTGTGGATGGCGTCAATGTACCCTCGTATATTGATGTGCTCTGAACTGAGGAAGACTTCTGTTTCTGGCCTGACAGTGAGAAATGCTTTCTGAAGGCTGCTGTTTTTTACATGCTCTCGGACGTCGCTAAGGAACGTTTGGAAGAAGTTGCCGAGCATGGAGAGGCTGTCTTCGTAGTATTCCTTGATCGTGTCTTTGTCTTTCCCAAGCTGGCTGAGGTGCGGCACTGCCTCGACCCATGCCTTGTTGAAAGAGTTAAGAAGGTGGTTGCGGAGTTCTTCTTCGTAGGTGTGGATATTGAGCGTTGCAGGATCAAAAGTGTAGAAATGTTCAAGCGCTGCGTGGACCGCCTTTCCTGTGAGGGTGGGGAGGCTGTCTTTGAGTGGTAATCCTAGTTTGTAATGGTAGAAATATTTGCGTTGACAAGTGTTGTAGGTGTTGATGCTGCTTGGTGACTCGATCCTGGTCATGGTATCCCTTTTTTTCTCTCGAGAACGGAGGACGAATCGTGTATATTAAAACTTTGCTGTGCCGAAGAGGGTGTTTGAAAAGCCTTTTATAGAGCGAAGGTACTAAAAGGTAAATGGTGAAGTGCCCGAGGTGTGGTTCTCAAGATGCGAAGCTTGTGAAGGTAATAGGCGGGGGTGTGGTGGAGTGTGGTTCGTGCGGGTTTGATGAAGCCGAGGAGCTCTTGGAGGTGTATCCTGAGCAAAGAGCGACGCAAGCAGCGAAGACAAAGCATTCTCCCTATAAACGTGGCGGTGGTCGCAGGACGCAACGATAAGGTTCTTATAGTTCTTTTCTATGTTTTCTCTTGGAATGATCAATCAAGATCTTGCCAAGATGTTTGAGGAGATGGCTCTGATGTGGGAGCTCGAGGGTGTTGAGTGGAAGCCTCGTGCGTATGAGAATGCTGCGCGTGGTGTTGCGGAGTTGTCAGAAGATGTGAGAGATATTTATAAGAGAGAGGGGGTGAAGGGGCTGGATAAGATTCCTGGTGTGGGAAAGGGTATTGCTTGGCATATTGAGGAGTTTTTGAAGACGGGAAAGATTGAGAAGTATGAGCGTTTAAGAAAGAAGTATCCTCGGGAATTGTTGGAGTTGATGGAGGTTGAGGGTCTTGGTCCGAAAAGGGTGGTAAAACTTGTGAGAGAGATGAAGATCCATTCGTTGGGTGAGTTGAAGCGTGCTGCGGAGAAAGGGCTTATTCGTGAGCTTCCCGGGTTTGATGCGAAGACTGAAAAAAATATTTTGACGGCGTTATCGTTCCATCAAGCTTCGAAGGGGAGGATGCTGATAAGTTCTGCGTTGCCTCTTGCTGAAGAAGTGATAGAGTATTTGAAGAAACGTGTCAAGGTGCAAAAGATTGATTATGCTGGTTCGTTGAGGAGGATGAAGGAGACGATTGGGGATATTGATCTTCTCGCTGTTGCGGATGCGAAGGAGTTGATGGATGTTTTTGTAAAAATGCCGAAGGTGCAGCGTGTGCTTGCGAAGGGTTCTACAAAGAGTTCGGTTCTCTTAAGAGAGGGTGTGTCCGTTGATGTGCGAGTGCTTCCTGCTGAGAGTTATGGCGCTGCGCTGCAGTATTTTACTGGATCGAAGGAGCATAATATTGCGTTGAGAAATTTGGCGCTGGATAAAGGGTTGAAACTTTCTGAGTATGGGTTGTTTGAGAGGAAATCTGAAAAGTTGGTTGCTGGAAAGAGTGAAGAGGAAGTGTACAAAAAATTGGGATTGGAGTGGATACCTCCAGAGTTAAGGGAAAATAGGGGAGAGATTGAAGCTGCGAAAAAGAAAAAGATTCCGAAGTTGATTGATCTGAAAGATATTAAGGGTGATTTACAGATGCATACGGTGTATAGCGATGGTCGTAACAGTGTGAAGGAGATGGCTGAGAAGGCCGAGCGTCTTGGGTATGGGTATATTGCGATTACTGATCATTCGAAGTCACAAAGAATTGCGAATGGAATGAGTGTTGATCGGTTGAGAAAGCAGTGGAAAGAGATTAATAAAGTGCAGAAAGGGGTGAATATTCGAATATTGAAAGGTGCTGAGGTGGATATTCTTCCTGATGGTTCGTTGGATTACCCGAATAAGATTTTGAAAGAGTTGGATATTGTATTGGCTTCGATACACTCGCGGTTTAAGTCTTCTGAGCGAGAGATGACAAAGAGGATCGTTGCTGCGTTGGAAAACGAGTATGTCAATATTTTAACGCATCCTTCTGGAAGGCTGCTGAATAGGAGAGAGCCATATAAGGTGGATTTTGATGCGCTCTTTGAGACTGCGAAGAAAAATAAGAAAATAGTGGAGATTAACGGGCATCCTGAAAGGTTGGATTTGAATGATGCGTTGATTTTAAAAGCGAAAAAATTCGGGTTGAAATTTTCTGTGAGTACCGACAGTCATGCTGTTCAGAATTTGGATTTCATGAAGTATGGCGTTGGGCAGGCGAGGCGTGGCTGGTTGGAAAGAAAAGATGTTGTGAATACGTATTCTTTGAGTCAGTTTAAAAAAGTGGTAAGGATATAGAATTGATAGGTAAGAGTTAAACTGTTTATGAAAGAAGAAATGAAAAAACGCCGCAACCCGAGTGCCTTTAGAGAAGGCGTGTTCTTGTTTTTGCACATAAGTGTCCCGTGCAGAACTTATATTTCTGCAATCTTCTGAGGAAAACAATCAGCAAAATTCGTAAAATTACAAGGCGGTAAAGATGGTGGAGGGCATGAACGAGAGTTGGGACTAATAAGAGCAGTACAAGCAAGGTTAAAATGGTCGATTTCATGAGAAAGATTTAAATACAAGAAAGTTCTTATTAATAAGATAAATAAGATTTGGAGGAAAACTATGCCAGAAGCTGTTGATATGGGAACTGTAAGTGTTAGAGGACAAGTTGCTATTCCTAGTGGAATAAGAGACAGAATGAACTTGAAAGAAGGAGAAAAAATAATCTTCTTATTAGAAGGAGACGCGCTGATTATTAAAAAAATTGAAGACATATCATGGGAACAAGTAACTAAACCTTTAAGAGAAGCAAAAAAAAAGATTAAAGAAGAAGATGTTTCCGATTTAATTCATAAAATACGAAAAAGAGAATGAAACCTTTGATGAAAGTTGTTCTTGACACAAATATTGTGGTAAGCGGAACGTTTTGGACAGGTGTTAGTTATAAGATTCTTAAGTTAGTGGATGAAAGTAAGATTAGTATGATTGTTTCTTTACCAATTCTTGAAGAGTATGAAGAAATTCTTCATTCTGAAGAAATATTGGAAAAAACTGATGAATATCAACAAGCGAGAATAAATACTATTCAAAAAATATTAACCAAAGCAGTTATTGTGAATCCTAAAGAAAAATTAGATATTATAAAGAATGATCCTGATGATAATAAATTTTTAGAAGCTGCAGTTGAAGGAAAAGCAAGATACATTGTAAGCAATGATAAGAAACATTTATTGATATTAAAAAGGTTTAGAAACATTCCAATTATTTCTTCAAAAGAATTCATAACTAAATTAAAATTATAAGTTTCCCTCTTGTGAGTTTCATAAACTCGAGAAACTCACCGTAGGGAAATACTTTCGGGATAATACACTTGTTAACAGCCACGGCTCAGGAGAAAGTAGGTCTTCTTCCTCTTTTGAGTTCAACCTGGTGTTTTGTTAAAAACCGTAGTTCTGCTCTGGAAAATTCTCTGAAGGCTTTTTTCCAATAAAATCAATCCCTTTAAAATAATTGAACTTTCTACTGAGCCAACAGCCACGTTGACTTTAAATATAATAGAATTAATCTAAATGTATGAAAACTTGTACTAAATTACGTACAAAACAAGACCACAACTGCTAGCAGCAGTTTGGGCGGCGGCGCTTCACCTATAGTTAAGATCTCAACGCAATGGACGTTGAACTTAAAATAAAACGCCGCGACCCGGATTTGAACCGGGACACCCTTTCGGGTCCAGCTGCGAGGCAAACGATTTTTCAGCAGTTGCTGAAGTTTGATTCCAGGCTGGTGCCATACCAGGTTAGGCGACCGCGGCATAGATACAAAGAAAGATAAACGCTTTATAAAGATAACTTTCAGAGCAGTAAATCGGTAAGTAAGTTCTTGAAAACTGAATCAAAGATTCCATGCGCAATTATCAATCATAAGACAATTCCGACCGGGCAGTGGTCTGATCCTTTAACATCATTTAAAATAAATGCGTCTTTGAGTTGTTTTTTGAGGCTTGGTGAGATACAAAAATAATCAATGCGCCATCCGATGTTTCTGCTGCGCGCGTTGAATCTGTAGGTCCACCATGTGTAATGTCCTGGTTCTTTGTGGAATTCTCTGAAGGTGTCGACGAATCCTGCGTGGATATAATTGTCGAAGCCATGGCGTTCTTCGTCTGTGAATCCCGGATTGCCTCTATTATCTTTCGGCCGTGCGATGTCAATTTCTTTGTGTGCGACGTTTAAGTCTCCGCAGAAGATGATTGGTTTTTTCTTTTCGAGTTTTTTGAGGTAGTGTAAAAAGTCTTTATCCCATTGCTGTCTGAGTTTTAGTCGTGTGAGTCCGTGTTGCGCGTTTGGAGTGTAAACGTTCACTAAGAAGAAGTCTTTGAATTCGAGGGTGATTATTCTTCCTTCGGCGGTGGGATTGATTGTTTCGTCTTCATAAGTGACGGAGAGGGGCTTTATTTTTGTGAGAGTTGCTGTTCCTGCGTAGCCTGCTTTTTTTGCGGGATTCCAATATTGATGGTAGTCTTGCGATAACCCTTCGATGGCTTGTTGGCTGCTTCTTACTTCTTGAAGGCAGAGGATGTCCGGCTGTTCTTTTTTAATGAAGTCGAGGCATCCGTTCTTGATGCAGGCTCTGAGGCCGTTGACGTTCAAGGAAATAAGTTTCATAGTTTACGTTAAAAATAAACGTTTATTTTAAGGTTTTGGAATGAAAAAAGATTTATATAGGGCTGCGAATAGAGTCTGTTGAAAAAGATGGTGAAGCCGCTCTTGGTAGTGTTGGTAGCGTTAGTGTTAGCGTACATTTTTTCTGAGGGCGCGAAGAGGTTGAGGTTGCCGAGGGTGATTGGTCACTTGGCTGCTGGGTTCGCGTTGTCTCTTCCTCTGATCAAGGAAAGGCTGTTTACTCTTGAGAATAGTGCTATTTTTAGTTTTTTTGCTGATATGGGGCTGATTTTGTTATTTTATTTCATTGGATTAGAGATTAATTTGCATGCGTTAAAAAAGGAGTGGAAGATATCTTCGTTGGTTGCGTTGTTTGTGACTGCGATTCCGCTCGGATTGGGTTTTGTGGTGATGAGGTATGTGTTTGATCTTCCGGTGGTTGCTGCTGCGATTGTGGGGCTAGCGTTGTCTGTGAGTGCTGTTGGCGTGTCTGCGGATATTCTGGAAGAATTGAGATTGCTGAAGACGAGGATTGCGAGCTTGATTATTGGCGCGGGTGCTGTTGGTGATATTGTGCAGTTTTCGTTGTTGGCTGTTCTATTGGTGTTTGTGCATATGAGCGAGCAGAGTAGCATTTTATATCTTATTGGAGGTGTTCTCGCCTTTTTGGCGTTGGTGGTGGTGCTTCGTTTTGTTATTGTCCCGTTCGCGATCAGGCAGTTCGAGAGGCAGCATTCTCAGACCGGCATGTTCATGGGGTCGCTGATTATTGTGATGCTGATCGCGTATTTGGCTGAAATATTTCGGATTGGCTCGTTGATTGGTGCGTTGATTGCGGGAATGATAGTGCGTCAGGTGTTGTTGAATCCAAAGGAGCATAAGCCGTGGGAGGAGCATGCGTTGGCGAAGTCTATTCACGTGATTTCGTTTGGGTTGCTTGTTCCCTTGTTTTTTGTGTGGATTGGGGTGAATACGAGCTTCTCAGGTGTTGTTGAGAACCTTGGGTTAATTGTGACGATGATTGTGTTAAATATAGGTAGTGCGTTGGTTGGAGCGATAGCGGGTGTTGTTGCGGGTGGTGGAAGCGTGAGAGAGGGTGTTGTTGTTGGCTGGGGAACATTGCCGAAGGGCGATGCGGAGTTGATTATCGCAACGTTGGGGATTAGCGCGGGATTGATTTCAAGCGAAGTATTTTCCGCTATTGTGGTTGGCGCGTTTGTTGTGACGATTATTGCGACGGTTGTGTTTACTGTTATCGTGAAGAAGGAAAGGAGAATGTTGTTAGGTTAGTGTCCTGTTTTGATTGCCTTGGTGATGATTTCTAATGAGCAGGCGTTGTGGGTTTTGCAGTAGTTTTCGCATTTTTTTGCGGTTTTTTCTTTTTCGTAGCCGAAGCCGCAGGACTCGCAGAGGTAGAGGGTGTTGTTGTTTTGAGTTTCTTTTTTTACCATTGATATTTTTTTTGAAAAAGAAGTTTATATAGATTTCTAAAGTGCGCTCAGAGGTTTGCTAAATGTGGTTTCATCATCGCGCTTTTTTAAGAGGGTTGATAATCTTATTAAGAGTTTCGATGCGCCTGGCGAGTTCTAGTGCGTGTTCTTCTGGAATTGTCGTTTCGTGTTTTTGGTAAATCTGTTGGAGTTGGGTGAAGAGTTTTTGTGCCTCTCGTCGTTGGTGGGATTCTAAAAGGTAGTCGATGGTTTCCAGTTGAAGATAGAGCGGTTCTAAATCTGCTGTTGTGAGTGGATATTCCTTGGGGCGTTCTCGTGTTGTTGGAGGAAGGTACCTTGGTGTCTGTCTTGGGTAAGGCCTGATTTCTGTTCTGACGAAGGTTAATCCTGTTTGTGTGCCGTGGAGGAGGGTCGCGATTATGACTAAGACGAGAAGATAAAGGTAAGGATAAATATAAATCAAGTCATAGGCTCTATAGTCCCTTACTGCTTTTCCTGCGTCGAGGGTGATGTCTATCTTTGGTTTGTCGTCAACGATAGAAAATTTGATAGAGCCGTCGTCTCCGATGAAGAAGGTGAGATTTCCTCTGTTGATGGCGATGCGCAGGGGGCTAGTTTCCGGGAGAGGTGTCGGTTGAATGATTGGCCGAGTGATACCGCCTCCGCCACCACCCCCTCCTCCTCCACCGCCTCCGCCACCACCCCCTCCTCCCGGCGCTGTGACAGTAACTGTTGTGGTTGCTGTGGCCGTGTGTGCAACAAGGTCATCGACAGTGCAGGTGATGGTGTAGCTTCCTGCGGTGGTTGTGGAGAAAGTTCCCGAGCAGGTGCTTCCGCTTGCTGAGCAGATGCTTCCGGTGCTCGCGGTTGCTGTGGCCGTGCTGACTTGGATGTTGTCTGTTCCAGAGCAGGTGATGGTGGACGACCCGGTTGTGGTGATGCTCGTCGGGCTTGCGGTGACCGATGCGCTTGGCACTGCGGTGTCGACGATGAAAGTGTTGTTGAAGGGCGCGAACGCGGAGAGTGAGGTGTTGTCAAAGGCGCGACAGTTCCAGAGGTAGCGTCCGTCTGGGACGCCGGTAAGGTTGAAGGTGGTGCTGCTGCTTGTTCCTGAGACGTTAGAGGTTTGGTTTGCGACGAAGCTGTTGGTGAGGTTTGTGAACAAGGTGATATTGCTCAGTTGAGTGTTATCATTTGCTGTGCAGGTGGTGTTGACGCTTGCGACGCTAAGGGCGTAGTTGTCCGTGGGACTGTCAAGGGTGACGCTGGGAATGTTAAAGTCAAGGGTAATAAATCTTGTATGGCTGGTATTGACGTTGTTCGCTCTGTCTCTCACTGTGACATTGTATTCATAGGTCGTATTTGAAACGCCTGAGAAATTATAGGTGAAGGTGGTGTTGGTTGTGCTGTAGACAGTGCTGTTGACCATGGTGCTGTTTCCAACAGTGATGGTGATGTTGTCCACGTTTTGTTCGTTGAGGATGCTGACGTTGATAATGATGAATCGCTGGTTGATGATTGACCCGTTGGAGAGGGTTGTAGGAATAAATTGAATAACGGGAAGAACCTGGTCGATGTAGATCACTCTTGTCGCTGATGTATTTTCATTGTTGGAAAAGTCTCTGGCTGTTACGTTATAGAGGTAGGTGTCGTTGCCAAGATAAGAATAAGTGAAGTTGAAGGTCGCTGTGGTATTACTAAGAATGTAAGTTGTTTCGTTCACTGTGCTGCTGTTTCCTATTCTGAAGGTGATGTTGCGAATGTTTTGCTCGTTGGTGATGCTGGCATTGATAAAGATGAAAGATTGGTTCTTGTAGGTTCCGTTCGCTTCAGTATTCGCGATCAGCGTGATGACTGGAAGCCTTTGGTCAAGAACGATGCTTCTTAGTTCTGAGGTGTTGACGTTGTTCGCCCTGTCGCGAACTGTGACATTGTAATAATAAGTGTCATTGCCGAGGTAAGCGAAGGAAAAATTATAGGTGAAGGTTTGGTTAGTGGAAATATAGGTCGTGGTGTTCACGGTGGTGCTGTTTGAGAATGAAAGGGTGAAATTGTCCACGTTTTGCTCGTTGGTGACGCTGACATTAATAAGAATGAAACCTTGGCTCTTGTTGGTGTAATTTGCTTCTGTGTTGGCGATGAAAGTGATGACAGGTAATCTATTGTCGAGGAAAATTGTTCTTAAGGTTGAGGCGCCCGGTCCACCTAAGGAAGTTGCTGTTGCGTTGTAGTAATAGGTGTCGTTTCCTAAGCCTTGGACAGTGAAGTTGAAAGTGACTGTTCCATTAGTAACGGCTAACGTTGTGGTGTTCACGGTAGTGCTATTGCTGATTGTGAAATTCCAGGTTGTGACAGGAATGCCATTGGCGACGGTCGCGTTGATGAGGATATAATTCTGGTTTCTGTAAGTTCCGTTCGCTTCTGTAGCAGCGATAAGGGAGATTGTTGGAACTGGCTGGTTAAGATCGATTGTTCTTAGTTCTGAGGCGTTGACGTTGTTCGCCCTGTCGCGAACAGTGACATTGTAATAAAAAGTGTCGTTACCTAACCCCAGCACGGTGAAGTTGTAGGTGAAAGTGAGGTTTGTTGTGGTGTAGGTTGTTGTGTTAACTGTTGTGCTATTGCTGACGCTGAAAGTAATATTATCAATATTTTGCTCGTTTGTGATGCTGACATTGAAGAGGATGAAGTTTTGATCGAGAGCTGTCCCGTTAGTTGCGGTGTTGGCGATGAAAGTGATGACAGGCAATCGTTGGTCAAGGTAAAGCGTTCTTGTTGTGCTGGTATTTGATCCTGCGGCGTTAGTGGCTGTTACGTTGTAAAGATAGGTGTCGTTGCCAAGATAAGAATGTGTGAAGTTAAAGGTCGCTGTGGTATTAGTAATGGAAGAGGTTGTTTCGTTCACTGTGCTGCTGTTTGAGATGGTGAAGCGATAGGTGGTAATTGCGTATGGGCTGACTGTTGTGACGTTGAAAAGGACAAAGTTTTGATTCCTGTAGGTTCCATTGGATTCCGTGTTCGCAATGAAGAGGGGTGAGGGAAGTGCTGTTGGTGTGCCTGCTGCGTATGCTGTCCAGCTTGTGACATTGAAGGTGAAGGTAGTGCCATCTGTGGCGGCGTCCGTGCACCGTGTTGCTGCGCAGCTCGCGTAGACGCCGTCATCTTCAGGATCGACGAGTGCGATGTAGCTTCCTAACGCGAGTCCCCTGAAGGTAAGCTGTGCTGACTGGTTGAAGGCCTGCATTCTTGTAGCGTTGACGATTGTTCGGTTGTAAGCGAGAGTGAGATTTTCATTGGTGTCGAGGCTTCCGACGAAGCTGAGGTTTGGATAAAAAATTCTTGTGTTGCCATTTTCTAAGCTTAAGTTGGTAAAGGAGTAGTTGTTTCCAGCTCCTAAAACAAGAAGTTGGGGGTCGAAGAGGGTGAGGTTGATGAAGGTGTTGGTGACGGTAGGTGCTCCTGTATCGGAGTAGATGTCGCATCCGGAACCCCCAGTGCAGCCTGTAGAAGTTGAGTTGACAAGGACGTTTTTGAAGGTGTTATTTCCTTGTCCGAGGGAGAGACCTCTTCCGGAGAGGGCTGTAATGATGAGGTTGTCAAAAGTGGCGTTCTGCATGGTTGCTGATGAGATTCCCCTTCCGCTTTCAGTTTTAATTACGACATGGAGGAAGGTGTCGTTGATGCTTGTCCCAGCGACATCGATTCCATTTCCTGAAGTGGTGTTGATGCTGATATTTCTAAAGATATTGCCAATACTTGAGATAAGATAGAAACCTGCCCCATTCATATTAGAAGTATTTATAGAAACATCTTTGAAGGTGTTGTTTGAAGAGGAGGATTGTAATTGAATTGCTCTTTGTTGCCGATTATTAACAGTGGTGTTTTCAAAATAGTTGTGGTTAGCAGAGCTCAGGTCCACCGTGACGCCTCCCACACGATCAGTGATAATAAGGCCAAGAAACCGGTTGTAGTTGCTTGAAGAAAGTGTAATTGGACCTGCATTTCCACCTGCAGTTGTAAGGTTACTGTTAGTTAGGGTATTGTACTGGGAGCTTGATTCAAATTCAAAAGCTCCTGCTACATTTGCATTGGTGAAGACGGTTTCATTGTCAAAAGTGTTGTTGACGCTTCCAGTTAACAGATACCCTGCTGAAATGCCTGAAGCGCCGCCGTCTCCGCTGAGGTTGTTATGTTTGAAAAGGCTGTTGTTTACTCTGAGAACATCTACGATTTCGAGACCGCTCACATTCTGGCGAACGATATTGTTGTGGAAAGTGAGATTGTTGCTGTCTTGAAAGATGACTTCGTCAGGGTTAGTAAGGAAACTATGCTTGAAAATGTGGTTTCTTGTGAAAAAGGCGTATAATGAACCCATTTGTTTTCCTTCAATGATGGTTCCGTTGTCTTTTGGTCCGAAGTAGTAGATGCTTGCGTTGGCGTTCATGTTGATGTTTGAAACGTCAATGCTGTGATTAAAATCGTAAACGGCGCTTCCGCCGAAGGAAAATGACCTTCCCGTTTCTGTATTGAATCTGTTGTTTTTGAAGGTCCAGTTTTGTGCTGTTGCAGCGAGAACAACCGAATGTCCTGTTGTGGAGACAAAACTGTTATTGATGAAGGCAAAATCGCTTGGGATACCATTCCAGTGCTGGACGTTATGCCCCGAGGTTGTGCTCAGGTACAGATTTTCGAAAGTGTTATTTCTGTTTGTTGCACTGGAGATAATGGATATTGCGTGTAGGCTGCTGGTAGCAGTTACAGAGCCGCCGTCGAAGAGATTGTGGCTTGCTGCTCCTTCAAAGGAAATTCCTCGACCTGCTGACTGGATACTGTTATTAATAAATCGATTGAGGTCTGAAGATCCAGCAAGGTTAATACCCTCATCATTAACCTGTGCAGTGAAGGTGTTATTAATGAAGGTATTATAGCTTGAGGATGTAGTTACATATACGACTTGGCTATTTCCGCCGAGAGAATTCCCAGTATTGTTCGCAAAGGTGTTGTTGATGCCTGTGGTGAGTAAAAGAGCTGAGAGGCCATTGGCGTTTCCTGTAAAGACGATATCTTTGAATATGCTGTTGTTGATGTTTGTTAGTTCGAGGGCTTCTCTGCTGATGTTGGATTGGATTGTGCTGTTGATGAGGGTAAGATTGTTACTATTTTGGAAGACAACTTCTTCGGTTTTGGTAAGATTGAGATGGGCGAGGTAGAGGTTTCTTGAGAAGGAGGCATAAAGAACTCCGATGAATTTGTTTTCTGCTCTTGTTCCGTTGTCTTTTGGTCCGAAGTAGTAGATGCTTGCGTTGGTGTCCATGTCAATATTGGAGACATCAATGCTGTGGTTGAATTCGTCGGAAGTTGTGCCGGAGAAAGAGAAGGAAGATCTCGATCCTGAAAAGAAGCGGTTATTTTTGAAAGTATAGTTTACCGCATTTGCTGCAAAGGAGAAAGTATCTGAACCGCTGGTTGTTACGAAAGTGTTGTTGATGAAAGTGTTGCCTGTTCCTGCGCTTGTGATGACTGCCGAAGATCCGGTAGAATTGATGAGAAGTTCTGAGAAGGTGTTATTGCTGATTCCTGAACCGCTGAAAAGGAGGGCAGTGGGGCTGGCAGTAAGATCAGGATTGATCAAGCAGCAGGTGAAGCTGTTATGACTGCTGCTTGAAGAGAGGACGATTCCTCTCCCACTGAAAGTGACCCCTTCGTTGGTGACAGTGATGTTCTTAAAAATGTTGTAGGTGCCGCCTGATACGGCAAGGGGAGTGCTGCTGGCAAAACCCGGCGATTTGAGGGTTGAGGTGAGGTTTGAGAAGGTGTTATAAGAGCTTGATGAGAGGGTAACGACTTCGTAAGGTGATGTGATGTTAACCTGCTCAAAGGTATTGTGGTGGCTTGCTGAGAGGTAGAGGCCTTCTGTATTGCTTCCTGAAAAGCCGATTGAAGTGACGTTGGTAAGGTTAGAATTGTTTGTCGCAAGAAGACCGATTTGCCCGTGAAGATTGTTGCTTTCTCCGAATCCAGAGAATCTGCAGTTTCTAACAGTGATGTTGTTTCTTTGGGCGATGAAGAGAGCGTTGTCGTTGGTGGTCCCGCCGTCTCCCGTGATGTTGAGGCCTGCGCAGTCGAGGATGAGGTTGTTTGCTGAGATGTTAAGGCCGATGCCTGTACAAATCGTAGTAATCACTCCGTCTGTGGATGTCAATGTTCTTGAGTCGACAAGCTGGTCTCCGCAGTCGCAGCTGGTGGTGTTTCCACAGATGCCTGCTACTTGTGCTTCGAGGTCTCCTCCTGTTTGTTCAATGAGAAACGTTTGTTCTGAAAGATGGGGAACGATCCATTCGATGCGGTTTACGGTTCTGAAAAGAAGTGATGAATATTCGAAGTTGCTAATTGTGTGAGGGGTTTTGGTGTTGTTTTGAAGCCAGTAGAGACCTATTTCTGAGCGGGGAAGATTGTTGATGCTTGTTGAGGCTAAGATGTTAGTAAAATTGGTGTCTGAGCTAATGGTGACGCGTTTGTTGGTAGTTGTGAGGTTGATTTCTGTAATGCTCGGTCCTGCTGTTTCGTAGGTGAAGTCTATTTCTTCATTGGTTTCTAGGTTGGAAAGGAGGATTGTTGTAGTGTTTATAGGTTGGTTTGTTCCTTTTCTGGTGAGGAGGATATTTGTTGCGGGTGGTGGAAGGGAGATTGCGAGTGTTGGTGCGTTGTTTAAGATTTTTATTTTTCTCATCCAGGTAACGGGTTGTCCTGCGATAACTGCTGCTGTTGGTTCTTCTTTGAGGATTAAGAAAGAGGGTAGAGATGTTAGGTTAGGTTCTGAAAGAGAAGGTTCTTGAGGAATGGCGATGAGAGAGGAATTTTGTGAAATGTCTGGCGCGGGGGATAGGACTTCTGGAACAGGAGAGCCTTCTGAAGTGTTGGAGGAAGGCTGTGGGTTGTCAGGAGGATTAAGTGGAGTAAGGATTTCTTCTATAGGTTTAAGGGTTTCTGGTTCAACAGTGATATTTGTCTCGTAAAGAACAATTCCTTGATCAAGAAGTTGGATCGTGTGTGTTCCTTCTTGGAGAGAAAGGTTTAGTTGTTCAAGAGTGAAGTTTTCTTCTGGATCAATAGTAAGGTAAAGAGAGAGGTTTTGGGGAACGCCGTCAACAATGAGGAGGGTTTCTGTTGAGACGTTTTTGTAGACTGAGAGAACAACTGCTCCTGTGAGGGTGTTTGCTTCTTCTGAGGGGAAGAGGAGGTAGGCCCCGAGAGTGAGGCTGAGCGTGAGAAGAATAAAGAAGAGTGTTGTTTTGTTGGAAAACGAATATTTTTTTAAGGATTGGAAGGGCGATTGGTGAGAGGTGTTTGTTCCAAGATAGACGTGTCTGATTTTTCCGTCAGCGTCACGAACGCTTTTGTAATAGTAAGGCCCGTGGAGTTTTCCGCCTCGTTTTATGTATTTTTGGTACACCAACTTTTTCAAGAAAGTTGTGCGGTAACAGTCTTATAAGCTTTTCTTTGGAGGTTTTAAGGTGTTACCGCACAAAGTATTCTTAATCATAAGCTTCTGGTTCGTCCGCGTGGTGTCTTGTTTTGACGCTGTAAGAGAGCCGTTTGATTTTATGGGATTGAGCGTTGCAGTAGGAGCATTTTTCTGGTTTTTCAAATGATTCTTCGACGCCTTTGCAGACGGTGCATCTCCACTTGTGGAGGATTGTCTTTTTCATTGTGAAATTAAATAAGCTGCAAGCCTTTGATTCTGCTGAAATGTTTAGTATTGTTTGTTTTGAGTGAAAAATTGTGGACAAGTGCGATGGTGCCGATAAGGAGGTCTCTAAAGTCTATGGGATTTCCACTTTTTTCTAGTTCTGCTAAGATTCTTCCAGCTTCTTTGACTGAGGAAGAGGAAAGATTAAGGAGAGTTAGTCTATGTTGGAGTTTTTCGAGTGATTCTAGGTTGTGCTGTCGGAATGAAGAACGCATTGCGCCGTAGTAGAGTTCGAAAAGATTGATGTAAGTTGTTGAAAGCGTGTTTTCTGGTCCAAGGCTCTCTATAAAGGCAACGGCCTCTTTTTTGTTTCGAAGAAAATCTACTAAAATATCAGTGTCTAAGCAGATATTTTCCATTGTTTCCACTCTTTTGAAAGTGTTTTTAAAAAGGTTTCTGCTTCTTTATCGGATATTTTCCAGCTTCCAGCGAGGTCTTTGAGGTTACCATGATGGAGAAGGTAGAGGGTTTTGTCTAGAGAAACTGGTTTTCCTAAGAGTTTTTGTAATTCTCCGGAAAGTTGTACAAGCCAGCGGTAATTCTCTTCGCTTATTTTTATAGTTTTAAGAGTCATAATACACCCATTCTACTTAGTAGTAAAAGTAGTATAAATGTTTTGTGGTAAGATTTTCGGAAAATATACTAGTTTTTGAGTTTTTTAAGGAGAGAAGGAAAGCCAAGTAATTGTTCTTTTCCAGTTTTCATGTCCTTTAATTTGTATTTCTTCTTTTTTATCTCGTCTGAACCGACGAAGAGAGCGTAGGGAATGGAGAGCGCGTTGATATATTCTAAGTTTTTGCTTGGTCCCCTTCCCATGAGGTCGATGTCGGTGTTGACGCCTTGCCTTCTGAGGTGTTGTGCGAGTCTGAGGCTGTGGGTTTGGGCGTTGATGGGGATAATAAAAACGTGAGTGAGGGTTTTCTTGCTGAGGTGTTTTTTTGTCTTCAGTTCTTCAAGGATGACATCTAAACCAAAAGAGATGCCAACAGCTGGATATGCTCTTGGCGTGTTGAGCATGTTGCTGATGAGATTGTCGTATCGCCCCCCTGAGCAGCAGGAGCTCTTGATCTGGGAGTTTTTGAAGTAGCCTTCGAAGATTGTTCCTGTGTAATAGTTGAGGCCGCGGCAGAGGCTCGGTTCGAAGGTGGTGTTCTTGGCGTGTTTCAAGATGTATGCTAGTTCTGTGACACCTTCATTATTTGGTAAAATCTTCTTAAGAGAGTTTAATTGTGTTTTGTCGCCGCCTTTTAAAAAAAATCTAAGAAGCTTTTCGATTGTTTCCACGTTCAGCCCCTTCGCTGCGAGTTCTTGTTTAACAGATTCTGTGCCGAACTTTTCGAGTTTGTCAAGGGTCAGGAGGATTGTGCTTGTTTGTTCCTCTGGAACGCCTGCTGCGTGCGTGAGCCCATTGAGAACCTTGATGTTGTTGATTTTGAAAACGACTGGAACGTTGAGTCTCTTAAAAACTTCGTTGCCCAAGTTGAGTAATTCTACCTCTGAGAGGAGGCTCTTGCTTCCGACGACGTCCGCGTCGCATTGGATGAACTGTCTGTATCTTCCGAGTTTGATGGGTCCGTCCCTGAAGACTTCTCCTATTTGGAAGCGTTTGAAAGGCATCTTAATCTGTGGGTTCATGCCGACGTAGCGGCTGAGCGGAACTGTCAGGTCAAAGCGGAGTGCTAAATCCCTGCCTCCCTGATCCTGGAGTTTGAAGACTTCTTTGAGGATTTCTTCTCCTCCCGCGTATTTTAAAGTAAAAGTTTCTAAGCGCTCAAAGACTGGTGTTTGCATAGGGTTGTAGCCGTACAGTTGAAAGACTTTTGTAAGGGTTTCGAGGAGGGTGTTTTTGAGGAGTTCTTCTTCTGGAGGAAAGTCTCTTGTTCCTTTTGGTCGTTCGAGGTGCATCAGAATATCATTTTTAATATGATTTATAAAGATATCGTGGCTGGGAGGGTGATGATAGAAATTGATGGAAAATATTCTGGAGGGCAGACGTTGCGTACTGCGTTGAGTTTGTCTGCGATCACGAAGATTCCTTTCAAGATGACGAACATTCGTGGAAAGAGGGAAAATCCTGGACTGCAATTGCAGCATTTGACTGCGGTGAACGCGATGGGGGAGATTTGTGATGCTCACGTTGAAGGAAATAATTTGCGTTCGAATGAGTTAGAGTTTACTCCTGGGGAAGTAAAGGGTGGCAAGTATAAGTTTGACATTCAAAGCGCTGGCTCTGCGACGTTGATTTTTCAAGCGTTGCTGCCCGTGTTATTGTTTGCTGAGAAAGAGTCTGAAGTTGAGGTCAGGGGAGGAACAGCGAACCCGTTAGCTCCTCCCGCGCTGGAGATCAAAGAGGTGTTTTTGTATTTTTTAAAAAAAGCTGGAATAGAGGTTGAGTTTGAGATCCTTGAGGAGGGTTTTTATCCGAAGGGAGGTGGAAGGATTAAATTTAAAGTGAATCCTGTTAAAAAATTGAGAGAGTTGAGCTTGTTGGAGAGAGGGAGTTATCTTAAAACAGAGATAATTGCGCTTGCTTCTGAAGAGTTGGAGAAAGCCGATGTTGCTTCGAGGATTACTGAAGGAGTGAGGGCGAATGTCTTAATGGAAAAAAACGTGTTGACTGAAGAGATCTATAAAAAAACGTTAAGCCCTGGTTGTTATGTCCATGTGAACGGGGAGTTTGAAAAC
>DASRUL010000042.1:0-16428 GCA_035655455.1 Candidatus Nanoarchaeia archaeon
ACCGAGTCTTTGTTCCTGAAACATACTTTCAAGAATTTTCAAAAGTCGTCGCGGCACCCTGCCCAGCAGAAACACTCATAGACTTACATTCCCATCCTTTAAACCACTGCATTCCCTCTTATCATGATGTTCAAGTTTTAAAAGCATTAAAAGGTAAAAATTCAGAGATCATTCTTGGAGTCATGTGTAACGTTGGCAGGTTTAACTTCTATCTGTAAAGGAAAATTTTTGAGCTTCCCTTGTCACAAACATTTTTATACTTCCACAAGAATTACATCAGCATGGTCTTGAATTACAAAGAACTCGGATTTCTCTGCGGGATCGAACTTCACCAAGAATTAAACAATAAAAAACTCTTCTGCAACTGCACCACAGCACTTAAAGAGCAACAAAAAACCTTCGAGATCAAGAGAAAACTCAGAGCAACAGCAGGAGAACTTGGGAAAACAGACGCGGCAGCAGCATTCGAACAGCTTAGAGACAAAGAATTCTCGTACCAAGGATTCAACAACGAAGCGTGTCTTGTGGAAGCAGACGAAGAACCACCACATCCCGCCAACCAAGAACACCTTCAAAACACCCTTACTCTCGCGAAACTCCTGAAATTGGAAATTCCAGACACCCTTTATGTCATGAGAAAAATCGTCACAGACGGATCAGCATGCTCAGGATTCCAACGCACCATCCTCATCGGACTAGAAGGCAACGATTCTTTTATCACAACAAACAAGGGCAAGGTCAAAATAACACAACTCAATCTCGAAGAGGACTCGAGCAAAATTCTGAAGCGAGAAGATGGAACAACCACTTACTCTCTATCCAGACAAGGCATCCCTTTGTGGGAAGTCAGTACAGACGCAAGCATCAAAGACCCAGAACACACACTTGAAGTAGCCAAACACTTAGGCATGATCTTCAGAAGCTTCCCAACTATCAAACGAGGCATCGGAAGCATCAGACAAGACGTTAACATCAGCATTCGAGGAGGAACACGCATCGAAGTCAAAGGATGGCAAGATTTGAAAACCTTACCTTTGTTAATTGAAAATGAAGTTTTGAGACAAAAAAAATTATTAGACATTAAAGAAGAACTGCATAAAAGAGGACTCAAAGAAATCAAAGAAACACCACTTAAAGTCACCGAAATCTTTACAAAAACTTCCTCTAAAATTATACAGAGCACTCTTTCAAATAATGGAGACGTGTACGCTTTAAAATTACCCCATTTTACAGGCTTGTTAAAACAAGAAGTCTGCCCAGGAAAAACCTTTGGGAAAGAACTCGCTGAATACGCAATGTCCCACGGAACAAAAGGCATGATCCACAGCGACGAAGACCTTTCCAAATACGGATTAATTGAAGAATTTAAAGATGTCTGCGAAAGAATAAACTCCAAACCGGAAGACTTAGTTTTAATCGTCTCAGAACAAGAAGACGTAGCAAAAAAATCTATTCAAGCAGTTTTGGAACGAGCGAAGTATTGCTTGATCGGAATTCCAAAAGAAACACGCGTTCCCAACCATGTCAATGCAACGAGTTCTTTCGCACGCCCTTTACCTGGCGCAGGAAGAATGTACCCGGAATCAGACCTGTATCCACTACCTATCGACAAAAAAACATTCAAAAAACTCAAGCTCCCAGAACTTTTTGAAGATAAAATCCAACGCATCAGCAAAAAATATTCTTTGAACAAAGAGAAAGTGAAAGAAGCGCTGCGAGAAGGGCAAAACCTTGAAGATTACTTTAACAAATACAAAAATATCCAACCTAAATTCATCCTTACTATTATTTTAGAACTGCCAAAAGAGATCAAAACACGCTTCAATCTCAATTCAGACATCTTAGAAGAAAAACATTATCATCAAGTCTTAGAGCTACTTTCAAAAGAAACAGTACCAAGAGAAGCAGCCATCGATTTGTTACTAGAACTTATCAAAACTGGAACCATCAATTTAGAAAAATACAAAACAGTTTCAGACAAAGACCTAGAAAACGGCATCAAAAAAATCATTGAACAACATAAAGGAGCACCCTTCAACGCCTTAATGGGGGAAGCAATGAAAGCTTACCGGGGTAGGGCGGATGGGAAGAAAATCGCGGAGCTAATAAAAAAATACACAAAATGAACAAGTGTTACTGTTCTTAATCGCGCTGGAAAAACTTGCTATGCTCTGTTTGTTTGGTATAATGCAACTTAGTAAACATTTGGCTTAAATAACAACCCAGCGAGAGGTTTTTATCCAAAAAACAACTTTACAGAGTTACTTTTATAACCCTTTCTTAACTCAAAAACATCTATTTTCAAACAAACTCGTCCACAAACTCAGACCTCTCAGAAATTTCTCCCCTGAGATTCTTTCCAACCAACACCCTCACATCCTTTCCTTTGTAATTACTCAACAACCACGCCAATTTAATAAACGCAGTCTCAGGTGTCATATCCAAGAGGTTTCCAAGAACGCCAGCAGCCAACAACTTCCTTCCAGACTCGTACACCCCCATATTCACACGACCAAACACGCACTGAGAAGCCATCACCACAGGCATCTTCTTTGATAATTTTTCAATTTCCTTCAATATAAGACTATGCTCCTTTGTGAACTCATCAATCCCATTCACAGGAAGATGCCCAAGGCCAGTGCCTTCCAATACAAGACCGTCAAACTTCTCATATGCCTTCGCCTCTTCCACGTTCATATTTGGATGAGCTTTCAACACACCAACCCTTACCTTTTCCTTAAACAAACTCACTTTGAATTTTCCAGCAGTTTCGGGAAAGTCGCTTAGTTTCTCCACCTCGCCAGACTTCCACACCTGAGCAAGCGGCAAGCCGTTCACCACCTTAAACGCGTCCCTCCTCGACGTGTGCATCTTTCTCATCTTACACGATGGAAGAACAAGACAGGCATCATCTCCAGAAGACTCGTGCATACACACGGCAACCCCTTTAAACCCCGCCTTCGTTATAAAATGAGCAGCACAAAGAAGATTCAGGCCAGCATCAGAACTCGCCCTGTCAGAACTCCGCTGAGCGCCAACAAGAACCACTGAAATGGGAAGATTTTCCAGCATAAACGCCAACGCAGCGCTCGAATAATGCAACGTGTCAGTCCCATGCGTCACAATAATCCCATCAACGCCTTTCTTCACCTCCCTCTCTATCTCCCTTCCAAGAAGATTGTAATGAGCAAAACGCATATCCTCAGAAAACATATTCCTCACCAGCCTCGTCTCAATATTCGCAATCCGCTCCAACTCGGGAAACATCTCCAAGATTTCCTCAGGAGAAAACCGCGCGACAACACCGCCAGTCTTATAACTCACCTTCGAAGCAATCGTTCCACCAGTATGCAGAATCATGACCCTCTTCAAGCCCTGATCCTGAACAACACCCCTTTCAAGCACAGGCTCTTTATACACTTCCAAGACCTTCACAGCAACAATTTTTTCCTTTTCAATTCCAATATTATACCCGTTTTCGAGCTTTAATACGAGCATTTTTGGATCTGTTGAAGGAACGAACACGCCCTTGTACGTTTTTCCCTTTGTTTTTACCTCGACGAGATCTCCTAAGTTCATCAGCTACTTCCCCTTCCACTTCCTTAAATACCTTTTCACCTTTTTTTACTTCTCTCTCAACAAAACGTTCGCTCCCCTCAACTTCTCTTTCAACCTTCTTCAAATGCTTCTTTAATTCTTTCTTATGCTTTGGATCCTCATAAAAAGTGATCGCTTTCACTATACGAGGAACTCTCGCCACAGGCCTCAAAAACCTTGCAAACCTCTCAGTACGAGAAAGCTTGGAAACTTCCTCAGCCTCCCTACCTAACTTGCCAGCCTCCTCAGCCAACCGCGCCTCTTTCAACTCTAAGCCAACATGAACAATCTTTTGCGCTTGCGGCCCTAACTCACGCACCTCACCTAGCAGCCTCGCAGCCTCCTCAAACACCCGGAACACCAAGAAAAAAGGAAACACTGCGACAATATCCAACCAGTACTTTCTCAAAAAAATCTTCATCACCCTCACTCGATGATACTTAAAGCCCAAATCAGCAACAAAAAAAACAAGGATTACATAATCAGCGACCTGAATTAGTTTATGATACGCTTGAGCAAGCTCCTGAAAGAAAAACTCTACAACAATTATCCCTAACAACACGATCAAGAGGTAAGGAATCGCCTTATCCACAAACCACTCAATATGATTCCACCACTTTTTTTCCATCAAGAATTCTCTTCTCTCCACCTACTTAAATTTTTTCCTCATAACCTTTGTAAAAAATCATCTTAGTCATAGAGTTCTGCACAAAATAGTATGATGTCCTTCAATATATATTTCCAACTAAGAAAAAATTTATAAACTACTTCCTTGAAATAAAGGTATAAGTTCATTTCGTGCGGTTTTAATGGGCATCAAAACCACAACCATCGTGAACTTTCGGGCGCATACAACACACGGGTTAGTGTATTATATCCTTATTGAGCAACCAGTTTCGATCTTGGGCAAAACCAAAACTTGTTCTAGAGAGTATGTGCAACAACTTACATAAAAAGATTATGGTAGTGTAGCACCTACTTCCACCAAAAAAAAGACACAATGAGGAACCAAGAACGATGGAATTTATCATACAAAACGCATTGGAACAAAACTCCAACAACCTAAACCAAGACTTCGAAATAGGACATGCCAACATCAAAGTGTTCGGCGTAGGCGGCGGCGGATGCAACGCAGCAAGCTGGCTCTACAAGAAAGGCGTCAAAGGAGCAGAAATCGTCTGCCTCAACACTGACAAGCAACACCTTGACCTGATGAGCGCAGACAGAAAAGTCCTCATCGGAAGAGATCTCACCAGAGGCCTCGGCGCAGGTGGCTATGCTAACATTGGCATGGAAGCAGCAAAAGAGCAACTCGCAGAACTCAAAGAATCACTCAAAGGAGCAGATATGGTCTTCGTCTGCGCAGGTATGGGAGGCGGCACAGGAACAGGCGCAGCGCCAGTCGTCGCGCAAGCGGCAAAAGACCAAGGCTCTATCGTCATCGGAGCAGTAACAACGCCCTTCACGATCGAACGCGCACGCGTCGACAAGGCAGAATTCGGTTTACAACAACTCAGAGGCGTCTCGGACACTGTTATTGTGATCGATAACAATAGGCTTGTCCAGATCGCGGGAAACCTGCCAGTCCAACAGGCATTCGCAGTCGCAAACGAACTGATTTCCACTATGATCAAGGGTATTGTCGAAATCATCGCAGTCCCTTCCTTAGTTAACTTGGATTACGCTGATGTCAAAGCAATCATGACCAACGGCGGCGTCTCAGTTGTTGGCGTCGGAGAAGGAGACTCAGAACGAAGAGTCGAAGAAGCAACCAAACGCGCACTGACCAACCCTTTGCTTGATGTTTCCTACAAAGGAGCAACAGGCGCTCTCATCCATGTAACTGGCGGACCAGACATGACCCTTGACGAAGTTAATAGGGTGGGAGAAGTCGTCACTGAAAGCCTTGACCCAGACTCCAACTGCATCTGGGGAGCACGCGTCGAAGACAGCATGAAAGGCAAAATTCGCGTGATGACCATCATCACCGGCGTCCAAAGCCCGTTCGTCCTCGGCAAGAGCATGTTAGGCAAGAACACCAGCTACGAAGGCGCACGAACCATGTCCAAAGAGCTCGGCATTGATATGGTGCACGCGAGGCAGGGAAGGTAGTATCATAGTCAAGGGCGATGCGGCAAGACTTCTTCTTAACCCCCTTGTCATCGCCCTTTGCAACCCTCTGAAGCTAATGTCTTCCCCAAGACATTAGCTCTTTTCTTTTTTCTCAAAGAACGCACACATAAAATTTATATTTCAAATACTTCGCTAAGCAAGCGAACAGCTTAAGGAACAATCTCAAATAAGGGTCTTGTCTTTAATGCTTCTTCGATAATTTCCTTTTCTCTTGCTCTAACCCTTGTTTTAAAAAAGAACGCACGTCCTAAATTCACTGAACCTTCCAAATTTCTGACATTCACAAGGTTCGCTCTCCCAAGGTCTGCTCTCCCAAGGTTCGTCCCTTTAAGGTCTGCTCTCCAAAAGTCTGCTCTCCAAAGGTCTGCTCTCCAAAAGTCTGCTCCCCCAAGGTTCGCTTCCTTAAAGTCTGCTCCCCCAAGGTTCGCTCCCTCAAAGTTTGCTCCAACTCCTTGAGTATAAGGTAAATATAAACCTGCTGCTTTAATATATCTAAATTCAGAATCTCTTATAATTATTGGATTTATATGAAGCCTTTCCCCACACAGATATCTTTTCATTTCTTCAAAAATTTCATAGCCATGCAAGTCAAAACCTTTTTCTATCCTTATTCCAGAAAAATCTTTTTCTCCAGCTAAAATCTTGCTTATAAATTCTCTCCCCCCCATATCTTTAAGCCGCGTCACCATACTTTTTTTAGATAAACCCCTACTTTATAAAACTTCCCATTAAATTACTACTCTTTAATTAATAAAAAATTCTATTTTTTCCTAAACACTTCAAGACCACAAGATCCATATTATCTCCTTCCAACCCCCCTCTTCACCAACGGCAACACTCCGACATCCCGCCTCTTATTCCCATACCTCTCAAAAAACACAAATGACTGCAGGGGCTCCCGGCCTTTCTCGTCAACAAGCTCACCATACCCAAGAGCAATCACGGCCTGCGGCCTCACAAACTCAGGAAGATCAACCTCAAAGGCAACCTTCTTCTCATCAAAATAGCCAATCCAACAACTTCCAACCCCAAGATCAGCAGCACACAACAACATATTCTCCACAGCAGCAGCACAATTCTGAATCGCGTACACCTTCTCTCCACGCTCACCATACAACTTCTTTACCTGCTCATTATCACTCGCAACCACTATCAAGACAGGAGCGTCAGCAGCCCAACCCTGCTCACTCGGCAAGGAATTCACCAGCCTCTTCCTTCTCTCGCTGTCAGCCACAACAACAAACACCCAGTTCTGCACATTCCCAGAAGAAGGGGCCAACGTCCCAGCCTCAAGAATCCTCGCCAACACCTTCCATGAAATCCCTTTCGAAGAAAACTTCCTCACAGACTTTCTCACACGAAGAACCTTCCCAAACTCCATAAGCTTTTTATTCCTCCACAATACTCTTTTCCCATGCATTATTTAAACCTTACGAAGCATTACGAACACCTTGAACAAACCCCAAGACGCCTTGAAAAAACCCACATCCTCCAAGGCATCCTCAACACAATCAAAACAGCAGAAGACGCAGAGGCAACCATCAACCTCATCAGAGGCGCAGTCTTTCCAGCCTGGGATGAGAGAAAAATCGGCATCTCAGAAAAGCTCGTCATAAAAGCGCTCGCAAAGGCAACAGGAACCGGCCAAGAAAAAATCGAGAAACACTGGGCAAAGATTGGAGACTTAGGAAAAGTCACAGAACAACTGCTCAGCCAAAAACAGCAACAAACGTTGTTCTCAAGCTCAGCCTTAACCACAACACTTGTTTACCGCGAACTTAGAACCATCGCAACCATCAAAGGAGAAGGCGCTGTCACCAAAAAAATAGGCATCATCTGCAAACTCCTGACGGCAGCAACACCCCTGGAAGCAAAATTCATCATCAGAACCCTCCTCGAAGATTTACGCATCGGCATCGGAGAAGGCACCCTCAGAGACGCAATCGCCTGGTCCTCCTTCTCAAAGGAACTAAGCATCAACTATGACCCAGCAGCCAAGGAGATTCTTATCCCAGAAGACAAACGGGAAGACTACACCAAAATCCTTGACATTATCCAACAAGCCTATGATTGGACGAATGATTTCGCAGAAGTGTACTGGACGTTACACGAACAAGGACTCAAGGGTTTGAAGAAGATTAGCCTCAAACCAGGAAGACCCTTCAATGTCATGCTCGCAATCAAAGCAGAAAACAGCACTGAAGCAGCAGAGGCAGTAGGGCTGCCGGCACTCTGCGACTACAAACTTGATGGCTTTCGGGTGCAGATTCACAGTGACGGGAAAAAAATAATCCTGTTCACACGAAGACTTGAAAACGTTACCCACCAATTCAAAGAACTCTTGCCTCTCATCCAAGAACATGTGAACGCGACAACTTTCGTTCTCGACGCAGAAATCGTCGGATTTGATCCTAAAACAAAAACGTATCTTCCTTTTCAACATATCTCACAACGCATCAAACGCAAGTACGACATCGAAGCTCTCGCAAAAAAAATCCCAGTAGAAATCAACGCTTTTGACATTCTCTACAAAGATGGAAAGGATTTAACAAACAAGAGCCAAGAAGAACGAAGAAGCATCCTTGAAAAGGCACTCAGCCAAAAAAAAGGGAGGATTATCGCCACAACAGCCACAACAGCCACAACCATCCAAGGCGTCGAAACATTTTACAAACACGCGCTGAAGGAAGGCGTCGAAGGCATCATCATCAAAAACCTCAAGAAACCCTACCAACCGGGAAGACGCGTCGGCGGCTGGATCAAGCTCAAACCAGTCCTTGAAACGTTAGACCTTGTCATCGTCCAAGCAGAGTACGGCACAGGAAAAAGAGCAGGCACCCTCTCCTCTTACACCATCGCATGCCTCAACAACGACAAATCCAACTATTTAGAGCTAGGAAAAGTCAGCACAGGACTCAAAGAAAAGGAAGAGGAAGGAACAACCTACGAAGAAATCACAAAATCACTCAAACCTCTTATCATCAAGACAACAGGAAGAACAGTCTTTGTCAAACCGCGAATCATCATTGAAGTCGCGTACGAAGAAATCCAACAATCACCAAGCTACAGCTCTGGATACGCCTTGCGATTTCCTCGTTTTCTCAAAATAAGAACAGACCGCAGCGAAAAACAAATCAACACCCTTGAAGACGTAGAAAGAATCTACACCAAACAACGCGGAAAACACCGCAATGTTTAAATACAGGCTTATTACTACTAGCAGTTAAGACACCTATTTAAAAAAAAGAGGGGTGTGCAAGGAGGACTCTTAATGATCGTTAGAGAAGAATTGATGAGTAAACTACGACGCTATTTTAATCTTAACCTTTACGAGGTTCGCATCTGGACCGCGTTGCTTTCTCGAGGCGTCTCCACCGCAGGAGAACTCTCAGACATTGGCCATGTTCCCCGTTCAAGATCTTACGACGTTCTTGAATCACTAGAAAAAAAAGGATTTGTCGTTATGAAACTCGGCAAACCCATAAAGTACATCGCAGTCGAGCCAACAGAAGTTGTTGAACGAGTAAAAAAACTCATCCACCAAGAAGCAGAAAACAACGTCCAAAAACTCAGGGAACTTTCCGCTACAGACGTCCTGAAAGAACTTGAATCCCTGCACAAACAAGGCATCGAATTCATCGACGCGACAGACCTGTCAGGAGCAATCAGAGGAAAACAAAATCTGTACGCGCATCTTGAAACCATGGTCAAACAAGCAGAAAAATCGGTCACCATCGTAACAACATCCAAAGGTCTTGTCAGAAAAATCGAAGCCCTCAAACCAATCCTGCAAAAGCTCGCGAAAAAAGACGTCAAGATAAGAATCGCAGCACCCATGAGCAAAGAAGCAGAAAACCTCGTCAAAGAAATCAAAGGCATCGCAGACATCAGACACACCACCGACCTGAACGCGCGCTTCTGCATCGTTGACAGCAAACAAGTCATGTTCATGGTCATGCATGATGATCTGGTGCACCCAAGCTACGACATCGGCATCTGGGTTCAAACGCCGTTCTTCGCCACAGCGCTCGAGAACTTGGTGAACAACTCGTGGAAAAACTATGAACCAATAACTCTCAACAGCACAAAAAAATAAACTTTTTAAGGAAGATGCTTCAGAACCTCTTCCAAATTCTTACCTTCCACAACGTGCGTTGCAACTCTTTTCAATTCTTCAGAAGCGCAATTAAAAGCAATGGATAAACCAACCTCCTTAAACGCCTCTATATTCGTATCACTATCTCCAATATAAATCACTTCACTTGCTGAAATATCAAGATCTTTGCACAAATCACGAATAATCTCAGCCTTTCTTTCCTTCCCAGCACCAATCGGCCACACAAACTCGCCAGAAACCCTTCCATTCCTAATAACCAACTCGTTCGCAAAGATATGGTCAATGCCATAATCTCGCTGAACACGACGCGCAGCGTCAATCGCAGAAGCGCTAATAATCGCAGTTATTAACCCTTTTCTTTTTATAGCACCCAACACCTTAGGAACACCCTCAACGTACTTCAAAGAATTCACCAACTCAAAATAAGGAGTAGCGTCTCTTCCTTTCCACAATTTTACCACAACCTCCTCAATTAACCTCTCATAATCAGAATGCAAATATTTCTCAGTCAAAACTTTTCCTTGTTCCAATGTCCCAAACTTCTTATGCAACTCCAGCCAAAAATTAATATCCTGAAACAAAACACCGTCCATATCAAAACAAATCAGCTTGTAAGACATAATCGCTCCTCCTTCACCATTCTAAACACCTCAGTCAACCTTCTTGTTCTTTCCTTTACTGCCCCTGTTGGCAACTGCCTCATCTTTCCAGCAACAGTACAAGGACGCGGCGCAAACTTCGAAATATTCAACACCTCGGGTTTTATCTCTTTAACAAGACGTAACGTTTCTTCAAAATCCTCCTCAGTCTCAGAAGGATACCCACAAATAATATCTGTTGAAACAATCATTCCAGGAATCTTTTCTCTAAAAGCTTTTACAATTTTCTTAAAATCCTCAACAGAATGCCCCCTGTTCATTTCCTTCAACACCTTTTCAGAGCCAGCCTGCACGGGAACATGCAAGAACTTCATTACTTTCTCATTTTTAAAAACTTCAACAAGCTCATCCAGCACAGAAACAATATGGCGAGGGTTTGTCATACCGACACGCACCTTAAAACCGCTAGGAATATTCACCACCTCTTTCAACAAAGAAACAAGCTCAGACTTCCTTCCACGATCAAGACCATACGCCCCATTATCCTGCGACGTTAAATATATTTTTCTGATTCCGGAAGCAACAGCACGCTCCACCTCAGCCTTAATATCCTCCACAGGAAAACTCTTCACAAAACCCTGTGACAACCTCGTAATACAAAAAAAACAACAGTCAGCACACCCCTGAGAAATCTGAATCGTCGCAATACCTTCTTCTTTATACATCTTCGGCAAATTCGCCTTGTTCTCATACCTCTGCCGCGTTAAGGTCACAACCTCTCCCTCCACCAAACGATCAACCACTTTAGGGATTTCAGTAAGATGCATCGTATTCACCAGAGAAGTATTCGGATTCATTTTTTTCAACAACTGCTCTTGCGCTCCAGCCATACACCCAGAAACAAGAATCTTCTTCTCAGGAAAACGCTTGTTCAACACTTTTAACTCGTCAACAATCTTATTCTGCGTCACGCCTTTCACCGTGCACGTGTTAAAAATAACAACATCAGCTTCCTCTTCAACTTTTACCAGCGTATTTCCTTCCCGCAAAAGAAGACCAGCCATAATCGCCCCATTATCCTGATTTGCGGTACAGCCCCAGGTTTTAATCAGAACGTTTGCCATAATAAAGATAGAGTATGATGGTTTTTATTACTTTTGCTCACAACTCTTTCACAAATTCAAGAACTTCCTTTTCCCTTAGAATACACTTTAAACCACTAGAAGACTGGAATATTCCTTGCGGATTTTTCAATTCGACTTACCTTCGCACAACCTAAACAATCATCTGCTTCCGCAGGCCGGATTTTAATCATACCTCATTCTAACTTTTTATAACTTTCGCTACCCGCTAAGGGTGTTTTCCTTGTTATCACTTCAAAGTTTTTGACATCTTTTTTATATAAGTAAGAATGTGAACCGGCCGATGAGTTTCCACAGCTACGGATCCACAGACATTCTCCGATGCCCGCTCTGCAACAAACAAGCACTTGCAAAGACAAAAACAGGCATCACTGTCTGCAAAGACCACACCAGCTTCGAATTTCCAACCATGAAGTGCCTCTGCGGAGAACACCTTCAGGTACGCGACGGAAAGTTCGGCGCATTCTGCCTCTGCAGCAGGTGCGGCACCATCAACTTAAGAAAGGCCTTCGAAGCAAACAACATCAGCCTCATCCAGTTTAACACTCAAAAAAGAGAAATCATCGTAGACGCGACAAACGCGCACCTTTTTGGACTACGAGAGCTGAATTAATTTTTGATATATTCCTCTTTTCTCACTTTTTATGAACTTTATTCATATCGTTAAGGAAAAATTAGAAAAAGCACTTAAAAATCTGGAACGTTTAAACCTCCCCCTCCAAAATAGCGATCTATGAGTTCTTGCTGATCATGAGGGATTTCAAGACAAATGGTTTGGTTCGGGCATATCTCTTAAAAAACCGTAAAACAAGTGAAGGAATTTCACGAGTTCCATGCATTTCACCAAAAAGAATAAGCCGCTTTCCCTTAATCCGATCCTTTAAGAAAATGTAGATGTCTTTCATTACAAGAGATTCTCCGTAACATCCTCCGTAAGCTGATATCCTGATTTAAGTTCTAACCCCTTCCGATACTTATTGTATGAATAGGGATCTCATCTTCTGTTAAATCTAAAACCTCTTTTATTGAATCATCTATAAAACCACTAACTGGGCAAGATCCAACCCCGATTTCAGCGCAGGCAAGCTCGATATTCTGGCCCATATAGCCTGCTTCAATTAACGAATAGGGATAAGCTCGTGCGCCATATTTTACTTCTGCTCTTGCAAGAACAGACGTAAACACAATTGTTGCTGCAGGATTTTCTAAAAATGGAGATATAAACTCTCTTATTCTCTGTCTTAAGTCTTCTTCAATTAAAATTTCGAGTGCACCATCCACAATATTATAATGATATGCCCCTCGAGATAGCCCTTCAATTCTATAAGCAAAAAGATATAACTCTACAGGAAATCTTGCACCTCCTGAAGGGTATGTTCTTTTTTCTGGTTCTCTCTTAGAGTCTGTAATTCTACAACTCCCCAATATTTTTGAAATTTCCACCATACTTAATTGGGCGCTCGTAAATTTTCTTGTTGATTTTCTTATTTCGAGTAGAGTCTCTAATTGACTTTCCGTTCTTTCCACATCTGGAAGCGGAACTGATTTTAGTCTGGGATACTTTTTGTGAAAAATTTTTGTTAAGGTAATAGGTGGCGCATCGTCGAGGGATGTAATTAATTCTTTGTTTCTTATATATTTATAAAATTGTCGAATTGCCTCTAACATCTTTTTCCTTCCTTTAAAGCTGATAATTCTAATATCTTTTTAGGCTCTTTTTTTAGGATGCTTTTCCAGTTTTTCTCTTTGGTGTTAGAAAGAAATTTCTTCACAATATAATATCCTAGAGTGTAGCCTGCCCATAATTTGAATTTATTATCCCTGTAAAAGAGTTCTTGCTTTAAATCCTCGTCTTCCAGATCTAGCTTGTCTGTAATGACTGCTAAAACCTTTTTTGCTTCTTTTTCCGTAATTGCTTTTGTCCAAGGAGATCTTTCTCCGCCAACAACCTGTTCTCTAAAATGTTCTGCTAAACCTTCGAAGATTATCGAATCGAGTATGGTTCTCCAAAAATGGTGTTTATGGCTTAAAGTATGGCAGTATTCGTGGGCGATTGTTGCTGTAAGGGAATTTTCCCATCCTTGGAGGGGGTTAATGAATAAGCATATACTATGTTTCCATACGCTGAATCCTGTAACTCCCTTCATATTTTTAAGAACAAACTTGTTCGCAGTTGGGAATACAAATATTTCAGTAAAGGAGTCTGCGACGTACTTATCACACTTTTTCAGGGTCTTAGTTAGGATCATAGTTATTTTATTCTTTTTCAGATAAAAGTTCTGCAGATCTGTTTCTTTCCCGAAAACAAAAAAGTTTATTGCCCTGATCGCATGTTCTTTTTTTAAGAAGCCCGCATATCCCACGCCTTCAATTTCTTTCAGAGCTTTTAGTTTAAAGCTAAAAGAAGATTGATTGGCGGGAGCGCTATTTAGGAAAAAGTGGACTCTTATCCTTTTATTATTCTTTTTGGCAGTCATTTTAGGTAAAAGGGTGCGGCTTTAGTGATGTATCCTCTTTTATCTTCCCTCCGTGGACGCTAAACAGACATTTCATCGCCTCATTCAAGTAGAGAGGATGGAGTTCTGGCACTACCACTTTATAAACTAGGAAACCTGCCTTTTTTATTTCCGGCCAAGTTATATCTGAAGATAAAAGATTGTAACCTCTTTCCCTCATAAGCGTTTTAAGGTATTCAAAATTTCTGTGTTGGGTGGGAACATCATTTAAATCCCCTCTTTCAATGTAATCGTCACTTGAGAGCCAGAAATTGAGGTCACTTATTCTTTCAAGATCGTACCAGTAGAAATAACGATTGTTTATTGTAGATAGTTCATCACTTCGAATTTTTCTTCCCGCATACTTTGTGCTTTTTATTATTCGCGTGGTTCTTCTGCACTGTATGGATTCCAACATTGAACCAAAGATCGCATCTTCGATAGTAAATCCGCTTCTAAGCCCAATATTCACCGCTGGACCAATGCCTGTTCTATCTAAGGTTATAGTCATTGCTGTAGGTATGCCCAAGTCCGAGGTTAAATCAAAAGAAGAAGGTTCCAAGGCGTAACGTTGTAAATACTTTGTAAGTTTTACTAGCTCTCCACCACAACCCTCATATTTTATTTTTTTAAGGTTTTTCTTTCTTAAATAAGCGGTTATGTAGGCGTCCCTTTCTATTATTTCTAATGTACCTGAAACCAAGGCAGACTCGCGGTCTGAATGAAGAGCTGCCCCTGTACTTATTTGCTCTCTCAGAACAGGTTCATTTTCAAAATCTTGTGATAAATAAATAACCTGTCCTGGAACGAGAATTTCAGCAGCATTTATATGATCAAATGATTTAACCCATTTATACTCAGCATTTCTAACTCGATTTTGGTAATCCTTTAAATTTACTTGTTCATCGGAAAAAGGTACAAGGGAGAAAGGGTCTACTTGCTTTTGAGAATCAACGAATTTTCCGCGATGAAACTCTGCTCGGGGGTGAAATAAGCACATTCGTTCTACACACTCAGCTATCGCCTTTGTTTTTGCATGATCCTTGTTAGTGGACAATCCCTGCCCAAAAATCTTATTCTCCTCAACGTTAAAACCCTCATCAGGAACGCAAAAATAACCTGGTAATTTTGGCTCATCTGTAAATAAGATCATTTCTTGAATTTCGGAGCACAGGTGCAAATCTTCTAACCTTCTTACCACTTCATCGAGCCCAGTCATCTTTTATTCCAGTTTTTTTTCAAGACTAATTGGTGCAGCGTTACAAGAACAGGTTGAGCTTGAGCTGCTTGCGCTATGGCTGCTATTTCCAGTGCAGTTACCACCTATATACAAGCCCAATATTCGACTAACTGCATAAGGGGCATTTTCTATCGCGTCTGCGATTTCTAAAAATTTTCTCGCGTACGCCTCTCCAATCACTTCTTGCGTTTTGTAGTTTACTCCCATTTTTTCCTCCTTCCTAAGTTTTCTTGAACTCTAACTTCAGGAATATTGACTTTTTAATCTTTTGTTTGTTTTCTCTTTATGAGTGTGTACTCTATTTTGATGTAGCAGATTGTGTTTTGTTGTTTTGCGGGGGTTTCTAGGAGTTTTTGGCAGCGGACACATAAGAGGGTCAGGGGTGAGTTTTGTTTACCTTTTTGGTGTTGTTTTTCACCCCTTCCGATATAATAAATATTTAGTGCGTATATAAAAGTAGTATATATATTGAATATGATTTATATTAGTCGAAATTATATAAGATCTTCCCCTGTTCTCCAAAAAGGAATTGTAATCGGAAGCTTTTTATAGTGTTTACTACGTTTAGGTTACAGAGAGGGAATGGGAAGATGTTGGAGTGCTTGGTTGGAAAGAGACGGTTATCTGGGCTTGCCTTAGCGCTCGCTCTTGGCGGTTCTGGGGTTGTTTCTTGTGGTTCTGAGCCTGTGAAGACTCCTCCTGGAATGGGGGTTGTTGATTCTGACGGCGACGGCATGCCTGACGAGATGGAACGCCAGATGGGCACGAACCCGTTGAAACAGGATTCTGATAACGATGGCTTCGACGACCTCTACGAGGTACAACACGGCACTGACCCAATGAACCCTGACGATCCTCCCAAAAACAACCCAGACGCAGGTTCTTTGGACGCGATGGTTGAGGAGTTTGATAGCGGAAGGCATCCTGACGCTCAACTTTCTGACACTGGCTACGACGCAGAAACTCCTGACGCTGGGTTTCAGGATAGTGGAGAAAGGGATGCTGGTGCTTCGATGTACCCGATCTGTAGAGTGGGTGGTCCTTATGAGGTGAGGGTGTATGAGTTTTTTGATCTTGATCTTGTCGCCCTGGGAAGTTACGATCC